>JAPKYA010000059.1 GCA_026394565.1 Methanothrix sp. | reverse complement strand
TGTGCGGTTGCTGGATAGTGTTCCTCTGTTCGTGGGAGTTGACGGGAGAAATTACCTTCTCAGGAAGGATGATGTGGCTGTGCTCCCGGCCGTTCACGCCAGAAATCTGCGCAACAAAAATTTAGCGTCCGAAGTGAAGATGAAGAGATGATGCGTTGTGAAGATGCCAAAAAAGCTTAACGCTTACTGTCCGTTCTGCAAAAAGCATACCCCCCAAACGGTGGAGAGGGTGAGAAAAGGCCGGGCTTCCTCCTTGACTCATATCGTGAGGCAGAAGCAGCGGGCCAATGGAATAGGAAATCAAGGCAAGTTCTCTAAAGTTCCGGGCGGCGACAAGCCTGTGAAGAGACTGAACCTGCGCTACCGCTGCAGCACCTGCAAGAAGGCTCACAACCGAGCTGGCTTTAGGGCTGGCAAGTTCGATCTGGTGGAGGGATAAAATTGCCTTCCAAGTTCGTCAAGGTAAAGTGCAACGACTGCGAGAATGAGCAGGTCATATTCGCCCATGCCTCTACGGTTGTCAAATGCCTGGTCTGCGGGCGTACTTTAGCTGAGCCCACGGGCGGCAAGGCTGAGATCAAAACCGCCGTAGTAGAAGTCTTAGAGTGATCGATAATGCAACGTGAGGGCTGGCCAGAGCCCGGATCTCTAGTCGTCTGCACCGTGACTCAGGTAGTGGACTTCGGAGCTTTCGTCTCTATGGACGAGTATTCCGGTAAACAGGGCCTGATTCACATCTCGGAGGTGGCCAGCGGATGGATCAAGTACATTCGCGACCACGTGCGAGAGGGGCAGAAGATCGTCTGCAAGGTATTGAATGTAGACACGTCCAGGCACCACATAGATCTCTCCCTGAAAGATGTAAATGAGCATCAGCGTCGCGAGAAGATCCAGGAGTGGAAGGCGGACCAGAAAGCCTGGAAATGGCTGGAGATGGCTTACAAGGATCGGCCCGAGGACGTTAAGCGTGTCGCTGATGTTCTGGTGGCAGCTTACGATAGCCTCTATCTGGCCATGGAGGAGGCAGCGATCAGTGGAGTCGATGCCCTGAAGGATGTCGACCTGACGGAAGAGGACCTGAAGATGCTGGAGAGCCTCTCCAAAGATAACGTCAAGATACCGTCCGTCGACATCAGCGGCTATGTGGACATCACCTCTCCCGCTCCTGACGGCGTGGATGTCATTAGGAAAGCCCTCAAACAGGCCAAGCGCAGTAAAGACAAGGATGCTACGCTCTCCATAACGTATGTGGGAGCGCCGCGCTATCGCATTCATGTAACCGCGCCGGACTACAAGCATGCGGAGTCTGTTCTCAAGAAGTCTGCTCAGGCTGTGGTGAAATACATCGAACAGCACGGCGGAGAAGGCACCTTCCTTAGAGAGGCATGAGATCCAAGATCCTGAGGTGTACGGTCTGCGGCCGCTACACCCTGTTGGGTACCTGCCCCGCCTGTGGGGGCCATACAGCTATTACTAAGCCCGCCAGATTCTCTCCCGACGATCCTTACGGCAAGTATCGGAGAGCTCTCGGCCAGGAGGCAAAATGAAAGAGACCCTGGTTTCCCGTATCAAAGAAGTAACCCTTAAGGACCCGATTCTTGTTGAGGGTCTGCCGGGCGTGGGCCACGTGGGAAAGCTGGTAGCCGATCACATGGTGGAAGAGCTCAAGGCTGAGAAGATCATAGAGATCTACTCGCCCCATTTTCCGCCCCAGGTGATGGTAAAAGAGGACGGCACCATCAAGCAGGTCCGAAATGAGATCTATGCCTATCATGGCAAGAACGATGAGCCGGATCTGCTCATACTCATAGGCGACTATCAAAGCGCCACCAATGAAGGGCACTACGAGCTTTGCGACATTTTTCTGGACATCGCCCAGAGCTTCCATGTAAAGAGGATCTATGCTCTGGGAGGATACGGCACAGGCCAGTTCGTGGACAAGCCCACTGTCATGGGGGCGGCCACAAGTATCGAGCTTGTGGAGGAGATGAAAGGTAAGGAGGTCGTCTTTCATGAGAATGAGCCGGGCGGGGGCATCATCGGGGTCTCGGGACTGCTGCTGGGCATGGGAGCCCTGCGGGGCATAGATGCCGTCTGTCTCATGGGGGTGACCTCCGGCTATCTGGTCGATCCCAAAGCCGCTTCCGCAGTCCTGCGCATCCTTTCCGGCATTCTGGGTATTGTTGTGGGCATGCAGGCTTTGGAGGAGAGGGCTAAGGAGATGGAGAAGATCATAGGCAAGCTGCAGGAGATGGAGCGGGCCCAGGCTCCTTATGAGGCGGGCGGGGATGAAGATCTCAGATATATCGGATAGTATCGACTCTCTTCTGGATTATGGTCATAAGCTCCTCTCCCTGGCCTTGCGGGAGGGTGCAGAGCAGGCCGAGGTCTACGGCATGATGGGCCGCTCTGTAGACATTGATCTGCGCAGGGATGTCGTGGAGTTGGCCAGCGAGAGCTTTCATCGCGGCCTGGGACTTAGGGCGGTGGTAAAGGGCGCTGTGGGATTTTCCAGCACCAGCGACATGTCGCTCCTGCCGTTCGTGGCCAAGAGTGCCGTTGTATCCGCTCGGGCCAGAGGCGGGGACGAATCCTGGCGATCTCTTCCCCTGCCGGAAAAGGTGGTGCACCCGGTGGGAATATTCGATTCGCGTTTGCAGCAAATAGGTCCCGAGGAGTGCCTTGACATTGCAAAGAGCATGCTTTCCGGCTGCAGGACCGTCAAGGAAGCGGAGCCGGTGGCCGGCGGCGTGGCCTCTATTTGCGGCACAGGTTTTGTGATAAACTCGCTGGGAATCGAGCTGCAGGAGACCTCCACACTCATGCATGCCTCAATAGAAACCATTGCCAAGGCAGCGGATGTGGCGACAGGCAGCGAATTTTTCAACTCCCGAGGCTATCAGCCCTCGCTGGAGGACGTCGGCCGCGCCGCGGCGGAGATGGCCCGCTCCTCTCTGGGCGGGGTCAAGGCCGAGAGCGGAACCTTTGATGTGCTCATCAAGCCATTGGCAGTAGCCGAGCTGCTGGAGTATACCCTGCTTCCCGCTCTTGCTGCCGACAATGTGCAAAAGGGCAGATCCGCTCTTGCAAAGCGGGTAGGCGAGAAGATCTCAGCGGAATGCCTCATGCTAGCGGACGACGGGCTTATTTCCGGGGGCCTGGACTCCTCGGCCTTTGATGGCGAAGGTGTGCCTTCTCAGAGGACGGTCCTGATTGAGGAGGGCATTTTGAGGGGCTATGTCTATGACAGCTACACGGCGGGAAAGGTGGGCCTCAGGTCCACGGGCAATGCTGTGCGCTCCGGATATTCCGATGTTCCCCGCGTGGGAAATCGAAATATCATTGTCAGCTCTCCTGATGCCCGGGATCTTTTGGAGGAGACGAAAGGCTATCTGGTCGGTGGCCTCATTGGGGCTCATACCGCCAATCCCATCTCAGGCGACTTCTCTGTGGAGGCTAAAAATGCCTTTTTAATCGCGCCGGGAGAAGAGGCGAGGCCGATTCGCTCTTTGATGCTGGCCGGAAATTTCTTCGAGCTCTTAAAGGATATCGAAATTGGCAGAGATGTGCGGGCCATTGGGGCCATTGTCACGCCCACCATCAAAGTCAGAATGAAGGTAGTTGGAAGCTAAAGGTGATTTTTGATGATTATTGGAGGGCCTGCCTCCCAGCTTCTCGCTGGCCGGGTGGCTACAACTTTAAATGAAACACTTGCTCTTTGCGATTACAAGACATTTCCCGACGGCGAGTCATACTCCCAAATTGTGACCCAGCTGGATGATGAGATAGCGATAATCCAGTCCACGCCCACCGACCGGGATCTGGTCTATCTCCTGCAACTGCTGGACATCTGCCGGGGCCGACGTGTCTCTCTGGTCATACCCTACTTCGGCTATGCCCGCCAGGATAAGATCTTCAAGCCGGGCGAGCCCATGACTGCAAGGGCGCTGGCCACGGCCTTGAATCCATTTTTGCAGAACGGCAGCGTCCATCTGGTCAACATTCATGCCCCGTCCATTATGGCTCATTTCCAGTGCCCCATCGATAATCTGGATGCGACTGCCCTCTTAGCGGAGCGGGTCGGAAGCATGGGGCTCGTGGATACCGTTGTCATATCTCCTGACAAAGGGGCGGTAGCCATGGCGAAGACCGCCGCGGCCTGCCTGGGCTGCGACTCTGACTACCTGCAAAAGACCCGGCTATCGGGAACGGAGGTCTCCATGGCCCCAAAAGAGGTGGCAGTCAAGGGCAGGGACGTGGTCATCTTCGACGACATGATCGCCACGGGCGGAACCATGGCTATGGCGATTTCCTTCCTCCGCCAGCAGGGGGCGCGGCGCGTCTTTTTAGCAGCAGTGCATCCCGTACTGACAGGGTCTGCGATTCTAAAGCTCTACCGCTCAGGAGTAGAGGCGGTGGTGGCTACGGACACACTGGACAAGGGTGTGAGCACTGTGTCTGTGGCACCGCTGATTGCGAAGGCTCTTAGATCATAAAACGGTACTACCCCCGAAAAGTCAGAGAATAGCTTATTAACGTATACATCGGTCTCAATTATGAATGAAGCTTCAAGCCGTCATAAGCGGTGAGAGAATTGAGGATATGGATTTTAGATTATCCCTTCTTTTAAAAGCGACGGAACTGGGCTGCGAGAATTTCTTTTCCTGCATCAGAATGGCCGACGGTCTCCCTCAGCTCATTGCAAGAATTGAAGGCGATGAAGGGCAAATTTCTGATTTCAAGAGGTTTGTGCAGATGCATAAGCAGGATGGTGTGGACGTTTCCGTCATAGGTTTCGAGGAGTACGCAGGCCATGTGCCCTCCATTCAAACCTTCATGTCTTTCTGCATTGTAGAACTCTTAGACAAATGGGTCAGGGGAATCGATCATCCTAATGATTGAATATTGGTTCTGAGAGGTTTCAGCAAATGTCCGGCAATACCTTTGGCACCATATTTCGCATCACCACATGGGGCGAGTCGCACGGCCCTGCCGTGGGCGTGGTAGTGGACGGCTGCCCGGCCGGCCTGGCTCTGGCAGCGGAGGATATTCAGAAGGATCTGGACCGAAGAAGGCCCGGCCAGTCCCGCGCCTCTACGGCCCGGCAGGAAGCGGACCGCGTTGAAATACTGTCCGGCATCTTCGAGGGCCGGACCACGGGCACGCCCATCTCTCTGCTCGTCTGGAACAAGGATGCCGACTCCTCCGCCTATGATCTCCTGCGCGACAAACCCCGGCCTGGGCACGCCGACTATGCCTACCAGATGAAATACGGCCTGCGCGATCACCGGGGCGGGGGGCGGGCCTCGGCCCGGGAGACGGTGGGCCGCGTCGCCGCCGGAGCCGTCGCCAAGAAGCTGCTGGCCGAAGAGGGCATCGATGTCGTGGCCTACGTGACGGAGCTGGGCGGAATTGCGGCAGAAATTGCTTCAACCGATTTGATGGAACTTCGGGCGCTGGCCGAGTCCAATGCCGTACGCTGCCCCGATCCGGTTGCGGCGCAGAGGATGCTGGAGCGACTGGATGCCGTCCGCGCGGAGGGCGACAGCCTGGGCGGGGTAGTAGTAATAATCGCAGAGGGCGTGCCTGCCGGTTTAGGCGAGCCGGTCTTCGACAAGCTGGACGCCGACCTGGCCAAGGCGCTCATGAGCATTGGGGCGGTGAAGGCGGTGGAGATAGGCGCGGGTCGGGAGTGCGCCCGCCTGCAGGGCAGCGAGATGAACGACCCAATGGTCTTGCGAGACGGCAGGGTCGATTTCGAGAGCAACCACGCAGGCGGCATTTTGGGCGGCATCTCCACGGGCGGGCCCATAGTCTGCACCATTTCCGTCAAGCCCACGCCTTCCATCGCCCAGAAGCAGAGAACAGTCGATCTTGCTCGGGGCGAGGCGGCAGAAATCGAGATCAAAGGCAGGCACGACCCGGCCATCCCTCCCAGAATTGTGCCAGTGGCCGAGGCCATGGTGGCCCTGGTGCTGGCTGATCACCTCATCCGGCAGAGGGCGGCGAGTGTGTAAATTTTATATGGTTCGTCGCTGTATCGGATGGTGAAAAATGCCGTTCACAGTGATGCTTTCCCCTGATGCCAAGGAGTACCTTGATAGCCTTGATGATAAGCGGGCCAGGAATATCAGGAAGCACCTTAAGGAGCTGGAGAAAGACCCCTTCAAGCCGCGAGCTGCCTGTGATATAGATATTGTCGCCGGTAGCGGTAGGCCGCCCATGTACCGACTGAGGATGGGAGAATTCCGAGCGGTCTTTTTCGTCGAAGAGCAGGCGGTCTTTGTTACGGATCTCTTCCCAAAGAAGAGGGATTCGGCCTATAGGCAAAATTGATAACCGAGCGAGGATATAAGTGGTACCAATGGCAACTGTTGAAGTTCAAAAAGAGGATGTACTAGCGGCTTATGCAGATGAGCAGTATAGAAAACTCCAGAGAGAAAAGGACCAGTACATATCCCTTGATGAGTATTGCGCCAAACGTGGCATCGAGTAAACTTTTAGAGCTGCCGATGACGTCTTCAAGCACGTATGCGGGCGCTCGGGTAATGGCACGTGGATTGCCGTCCAGGGGGCCGAATGCAGAGGGCGTGCCTGCGGGCCTGGGCGAGCTGGTCTTCGACAAGCTGGACGCAAACCTTGCCAAGGCGCTCATGGGCATCGGGGCCGTGAAGACTGTGGAGATTGGTGCGGGCCGAGAGTGCGCCGGAATGCGTAGTCGCGTAATGGACGACCCCCTGCTCTGGCACGAGATGCCTTCGATAATTAAGCCTGCAACTGTCGAACCTAACCATAGAGTCACGGAGGCACAGAGCGATCAAAAGATTCTGATGGGATCGAATCATAACCTCGCCCACACTATGCAGCGAAGAGCCATCTTCTTCAAACCAATAATGTTAAGAAGGATAACCAGTCATCTGAAGGTGTATGCATAAGCAGCAGATGCCGGACATTTCGCTTCTTAAGCCGAGTGAATATTATCGCTCTAAGCATCCTGATCTTTTTTTGGATACTATCGTAAAGATGGAACCATTGCTTACTAAGGATTTTTTTGAGTATTATTTGGAGACTCTTACGAGTCGAAAGCAAGAAATAATCTTTGAAGATTATTGCCGTCGGTTAGCAGAGGTTGAAATCTGTCCGAACCTGCAACCGCAAACAGGCCCCGTAGGTGGTGGTGATAGCAAAACAGATGCATCTACGTATCCGGTTTCTCCTTTGCTAACGGAACGATGCTATTGGGGCCGCCCAGACCCTCCAACGAACGAAAATTGGGCTTTTGCCTTTAGCTGCAAAAAACAATGGAAAGGTAAAGCTAACGATGATGTTAAAAAGATAGCAAATCTGGATAAGAACTTTAAAAGGATTTATTTTATTAGTAATCAATTTATACGTGATAAAACTCGCGCAGATGATGAATTAAGATTAAAAAATGAGTATAAAATTGACATACATATTTTAGATCGAAAATGGATAATTACTAAGGTCTTTGAGCATAGACACGAAGAGATGGCAATCGATTCATTAGGCATAGATGTATCCAAGAAAGAAAAACCTCAGTTAGGTCCGAATGACACATCGCGCCAGCTAGAATATGATCGTTTATTAAAGATGCTGAATCAACCGGGGATCTATTTAGGAAATGATTATGCCCTTGCTCAAGATTATCTAAAGATAGCAGTAATCGCTAGAGGTCTTGGAAAGCCTCGTTATGAAATTGATGGACTCTTTGTTAAAGCAAAGAAACTCGCTATTAAATATGGCTATAGGGGACAAATAATTAGATGTTGTTATCAACATGCTTGGACTGGTCTGTGGTGGTTTGACGATTTAAACGCTTTAGAAGAGATATATGGAGAAATGGAAGCTTATTTGCCTGGAACCGAAGATGCAGAAGAATGTGAACTTTTTCTCAACCTTTTGATTCCACTTTTCTCTTGGGCAATTGAAACGAAAGCTATAGCTTTTACTGCAAATTTAGAGGAAAGAAGAGGTAATCTAAGATCTCAAGTAGAGCGATTATCAAAGAAAACAGATCGACCTACCAATGCCTTGAGTGCGCTTACGATACTTTATGAACTTGATATATATAATGAGATATATAATGTAGTAAAAAAGATGAAATTCAAAAATATAAAATGCGACGAAACGCATAAAGATCTATTTTCATTTATTGATCCTTTAAAAATAGAAAGTGCTTTTAAAGGCTTAAAGAAGTGCCTCGAAATGGCTAAAGACCTCGGAATGTATCCCCTTTTTAAATTTTGCCATACCTTTGAAGCAATAGGCGAAACCCTCAGTAACCTACCAGGATATGATGAACTTTATGATGCAATGTTGGATGCAATAGAGGAAAGATCTGGCGAAATAGAAAGAGGCAAATTCCTGCTGTGTTGCATAATCTATTTATCGTTAGAAAAATAAATACCATATCATGACATATGAAGACAATAGAGATTGGCCCAAATATAATGAGATTCTGGTGAAAAGAGGTGAATTCTATCTCGATATGAACTGTGTTAATAAT
>JAPKYA010000120.1 GCA_026394565.1 Methanothrix sp. | reverse complement strand
CCCAGACCAATCTTTTCCCCGTAGTCCAACTGGATATTTCCAAGCGTACTCTCCCAGACGCCCAGGAACTTGTCTGCTCCCGGTTCATGATTCTTTTGCAGAAGCGAATTTGCCAGGCCCATCTGCCGGTTCACCAGATCGTAGCTGGCCTGGTCTATGGCCACCGGGTCCTTTGAGGCCAGTATGCCGATATCTGGCACGAAGGAAGCATCGCTCCAGGGCACGCAGTCGCAGTCCGGGGTGATATTGAGCAGGAAGTTGAAAAACCCCACCCGTCCCTCCTTTCCCTTTATCGCTCCATAGGCATACTCGGTCATCCTCTCCATGAAGGGCGGCACCTCTACAAACCAGTCGAAGTCCAGGGCGTGGGTCGGACAGACGCGCAGGCATTTGCCGCAGCCCGAGCATAGATCGTAGTCTACGGCCGAGATCCTCTTTTCCACGGTGATGGCCCGGTTCGGGCAGTTGTCCATGCAGGAGCGGCAGCCGCTGCAAAGCTTTTCGTTGAAGATGGACTTGGCCGAATGCTGCTCCGCCTTTCCCAAAGCGGGAGCGCAGCCCATGCCCAGATTCTTTATTGCGCCACCAAAGCCGGCAGGAAGGTGGGCCTTGAAGTGGGATACTACTATCATGCTGTCGGAGGAGGCGATCTCGCCGGCGATCTTGACGCGACGAAAATGCTTCCGGTCGATTGAAACCTCCCGATAATTGTCCCCTTGCAGGCCGTCGGCTATAATGGCCGGCGCTCCGGCCACGGCCTGAGCGAAGCCGTGCTCAGCAGCCGTTTGCAGGTGATCGACGGCATTGGCCCTGCTGCCTCCGTAAAGGGTATTGGTGTCGGCGAGAAACGGCTTTGCCCCCAGAGCCCGGATCTTTTCTGCGATGGGCCGGACCAGAACCGGATTTACATAAGAGTCATTTCCCCTTTCTCCGAAGTGGATCTTGATGGCTGTGAGGTCGCCCTTTTCTACCACTTCATCTAATCCGGCGGCATCAAAGAGCCCCATGATCCTGTTTTGCTTGTTATCTTGAAAGCTTCTCGCCCTGACCCCGGCAAAATAAACAGCGCTTTTCAATTATTGCCCACCTCCAAATAGCTGATATGTAATTTCCTTTGCAAATAAAAGAATTTAATGCTTGGCGAAAAGATATATGCCAATAATGGCTTTAGTGGCTTATAATCTTTATGGAGTGGATGGCAATTGACCGCTAAAAACTATGAGGCATGGGATGTATTGGAGTCCGACTACCCAGCGAAGGGCCCTCTGGAGGAAAGGCTCAAGTTCCTTTTGCGCTATGCAATTTTGGCCCCCTCCGGCCCCAACACCCAGCCCTGGAAGTTCGCCATTAATGAAGGCAGCGTTTCCGTCTTCGCCGATTTAAGCAGGGCCCTGCCGTTTGTCGATCCCAGCAACCGCACCCTCTACATGAGCGTGGGCTGTGCCGTCGCCAACCTGGCCGTCGCCGGAGCGCATTTCGGCTTTGCTCCCAGGGTGAGCTACTTCCCTGACGGGGAAGAGAGCGATCTGGTGGCAGAGGTGCAGCTTTTACCCGGCGGCAATAAGATGGACCTGCAAATGGATCTCTTCCATCAGATGCAAAGAAGGCACACCACCAAAGATCATTATGAAAATGCGACAATCGAACCAAACATTTTAAAGGAGATGGAGCAGAGCATAAATCTCCCCGGCCTTTGTCTCAGCTTCATCGAGGATAAGGATTCCAGGGCCAAGATGACGGACCTGGTCTCCCGAGCTCATCAGACTCAACTGGCCAAAAAGGAGTTTCGCCATAATCTTGGGGATTGGCTTCGCAGCAACTGGACGGCTGAGCCGGACGGCATGCCCCTCTATACCTTCGGAGTGCCGGATGCCGTATCTTTGGGATTTCCCGCCGCCTTCAAGGAGTTCGACCTCTCCCGGGCGGTCATCTACCGGGACGCGGGCCTCATTCGCGACTGCTCTACCCTTGCCGTGCTCAGCACCGATAGGGACGACAAGCCGACCTGGACGGCCTCTGGCTTCGCCCTGGAAAATCTGCTGCTCCGGGCCACTTTTTACGATGTAAGAGCCTCCTTCTTCAGCCAGCCCATTGGTCTGCCCGACTTGCGAGAAGAGCTGTTGGAGCTGGTCAACCGGGGCCACCCCCAGCTTCTCTTTTCCCTGGGAAGGGCAAAGCCCATGCGTCCCAGCCCGAGAAGACCTTTAGAGGATGTGATTATCACGCCGTCTTAGCCGGTCTTTTCCGCAGAGAGAGGGATATTTTGCAGGCAAAGCAGGGCACTCCTCAGCTCCTCAATCTTTACCGGCTTGGAGATGTAACCGTCCATGCCGGCAAGCAAGCATCTCTCTTTGTCCCCTTCCAGCGCATAAGCGGTCATTGCCAGGATCTTCGGCCTCTTTTTTAATTTCAAATCCAAAATGGCATGAGTGGCCTCCAGGCCGTCCATCTCCGGCATCTGCACGTCCATGAGGATCACATCATAGGGCTTTTTTAGAAGAGCCTGTAAAACCTCCCGGCCATTGGTGACCACATCCGCTCTGTAGCCCAGCTTCTTTAGCATAAGACGCGCAACCTTCTGGTTGACAGGGTTATCTTCCGCCAGCAATATGTCCAGATCCGGATGTTTCGTCGCGCCGGCGCAGCTCCTTATATTCTTATGATTCTGGAGCATGAAAGCTTCCTGTAAAGCGAAGAGGATGCCGGCCTGCGAAAGGGGCTTGATTAGAGATCTTTTCCCAGGCCTTTGCCGGCCGGGCAAGGCCAGGGTGATGACAGGAAGGCGCTCCCCGATCTCCCCCGCCAGCTCCTCGGCCCCCGGGACCTCCATATCCAGAATTGCGGCATCAAAACGGCTCTCTACCAGCTCTCGCGCCTCAAAGGCCGAGACCACTGGGTATATCTGCATCCCCCAGGAGCGGGCATAATCCACCAGTCCCATCAGTGTGTCCTCGCTGCTAAGCAGTGCCATTATCTTCTTGCCGGCCAGATGCGGCTTGGCAGCCTCACCGGAAAAAGGCTGGGCTGAAATCAGGAAGTGAAATGTTGAGCCTTCACCAAGCAGGCTTTGCACCCAGATCCTGCCTCCCATCAGCTCCACCAGCCTCTTGCTTATGGCCAGGCCCAGGCCAGTGCCGCCATATTTTCTGGAGGTAGAAGCATCGACCTGACTGAAGGAGAGGAAGAGCTTTTTCATGTCCTCTGCGCTGATGCCGATTCCAGTATCGGAAACCGAAAAATGGATTTCATCTGCGTTTTCTCCCGGCTGAACATGAATGGCTATGCTGCCTTTTTCTGTAAATTTTACCGCATTGCCGAGCAGGTTGGCCAGGACCTGACGCAGCCGAACCGAGTCCCCCAGGATGGTTGGGGCAACCCTCTCATCAATAGCATATGTCAGATCCAGTCCTTTTTCCGCAGCCTTTGCCGCCACCATATCCAGCGAGGACTCGATGCTGTCACGCAGAATAAAGGGCAAATGCTCCAGCTTCATCTTGCCTTCATCGATCTTGGAGAAATCCAGGATATCGTTTATGATGGCAAGCAAGGCATCACCACTGCTGTGAATGGTCTCCACGAAATCACGCTGCTCTTCTGTGAGGTTGGTTTCAAGCAAGAGCCCGGCCATGCCGATAACCGCATTCATGGGGGTGCGTATCTCGTGGCTCATATTGGCCAAAAACTCGCTCTTCGCCCGGCTAGCGGTATCGGCAGCCTTCTGCGCAGAACGAAGCTCCTTTTCCGTCTTCTTGTGCAAGACCGTTTCCTCTTGCAGCGCCGCATTCGCCCTCATCAGCCAGGCCGTCCTCTCCGCCACCCTCTTTTCCAGCTCTTCCTGCGTCCTTTTCAGGTCCTCTTCCGCCAGTTTCCTCTCAGTGATGTCGCTCACGAATCCTTCCAGAGCGAGCAGCTGCCCATCCTGCTGGAATATTCCCCGACCCTGCTCCAAGACCCATTTGATGCCAAAGCGCGATCTTATCCGGTAAATCAGACGGAAGGGCCTTCTCTGTGCAATTGCCTCCTGAGTCTCATCCCAGACGTAATTTCGGTCGTCGGGATGAATTAAATCGGCGTAGGAGACTGCATTATTCTGAAGCAGTTCATCTGAGCGGCAGCCTGTAAGGGCCAGACCGCCGTGGCTTACGAATTCCATGGTCCTCATCGAATCGTTTTTGCAGCGGTAGGCCATGCCGGGCAGGTTGCTCATCAGCGTGGAGAGCGCCCTCTGGCTCTCCCGAAGAGCCTCCTCCGCACTTCGTCGCTGCATGATCTTCCACATGCCGCTCATAAGCAGTGTGAGCTGGCGAACATCGGAGTCGTCGTACTCCTCAACCTTGTTTCCGAGACCCGCCACAATGACTATTTTGCTCTTGTCCATGATGGGCACATTCATGTGGCGGACAATCTTAACGTGGCCTGCCGGAGTGCCTCTTCTTTGGGGGCAGGAGGCATAATCATTGGTTATAACTGCTTTTCTCTGACGAATCGCCTCGCCCCAAAGTCCAGTTTCCTGCAGATGATAGACGATCCTTTTATGTTCAATGTCGCACTCCTGCATGGCCTTCTTGGACCAGGAGTGCATAAAGAGCGTCTTTTCTTCTTCATCAACGAAAGCCAGGTAGCCGAGCTTAGATCCGGTCAGCTTGACCCCTGCCTCCAGGGCAAAGTCGGCGATCTCTTGAATGGAGGCCTCATCCATCTGGTTGAGCCTTTGTAATGCCTCCAGCCGGGAATCGTCAAGAAGCAAGGCTTCTTCAGCTCGCTTTCTGTCGGTAATGTTATAAAAGTTGGCCAATAGATAGATGGGTTTGCCGCAATCGTCTTTGACCAGTGAGCATATCATCTCCGCCATATAGGATTTGCCATCCAGCCTCTTTAAGGGAAGCTCCCCATGCCACTGTCCAACTGAATGAAGGGCGGGTATGATCTCGTCTTGCAGCTTGGCTTTGCCCTCCGCATTCGTAAAATCGAATACAGACCGTCCTTTTGCCAGAGAGGCGTCGCGAAAACCGGAATTTTTCAGAAGGCTGGCGTTTACATACTCAATATTTCCTTCGAGATCCGTAAGCACAATGGAAGTAGGAGCAGTCTCTACGGCTTTTGTCCTCTTCAGGATCTCATTCTCAGCTTCTTTCTGAGCAGCAGCATCCCGCACATATTTCTCAGGCAAGCAGGCCAGAAGATCTTCCAAGTTATCCTTAAGGCCATCAAGCAACGCCGGCATTTGCGCGGCATTGCAGTCGCTCTCCTGCAGATCCAATATTTTCCGCAGCATTTGCTTGATCTTCGTTTCAGGATCGCTGCTTGCAGCCTTTTCTTCGCCCAACGGTTATCACTGCCCGTGCTTCTAAGGGTTGACATCCTTATCAATATATTGGCTATTTTTTCGGCACTGTCTCAAAAGCAAGTGAAAAACGTATTTTCTAGGATCATCTTTTCAAATTAATAGACCATTTCGCAGAAATCGTCCATAAATTACCCCAAATATGATTATTTTTCAAAAAGAATTGATAATAATATTAAAAATCA
>JAPKYA010000048.1 GCA_026394565.1 Methanothrix sp. | reverse complement strand
AACCAGTCGGAATTGGCTGAGTCGCCAAGACCAATGTCAGACACGAAAAAGCTCGCGTCTCCATATTTTTTATCGCAACTTGGAATGCGGCCCTTCATCATTTCCGGGTCGTAGCCTTTCTGTTGCGACGCCTCATCGGCCCATTAAGGTTGTCAGCCGAGGTATTTAAGCTTTTCCCCACTCCCACCCCATTTCCGGGAAGAAGCGAGAAACCCTGGCTTTCTTAAGCCGATGTCCTGCTCAGGCCCTATAATCACTATCTACAGGACCCGTTGCCCCACCCTTCCAGGCGGGCCGAACTCATCCAATAACTCAGTCGTATATAACCTTTTTGCTCTATTGATTCGCGCTGTCGCTTAGTATTAATATGATCATGACCGAGAATCCAGAATTAATAATCCAGGATTAATATGTCTGCTGGAGGTCTTTTATGGGTTATACATTGACTGAGAAAATCCTGAGGCAGCACCTCGCGGATGGCTTCTACGAGCCAGGCAAAGAGATCGGCATAAAGATAGACCAGACCCTTACCCAGGATGCTACCGGCACCATGGCCTATCTCCAGTTCGAGTCCATGGGGCTCTCCGATATTGCCACCGAGCTTTCCGTCAGCTATGTCGATCACAACACCATCCAGGTAGGATTCGAAAATGCCGACGATCACGCCTACCTGGAGTCCATCGCGAAGAGGTATGGCATCTACTTCTCTCGACCTGGAAACGGCATTTGCCATCAGGTCCACCTGGAGAGATTCGCCGGGCCCGGCAAAACTCTGCTGGGTTCCGACAGCCATACACCCACCGCAGGAGGCGTGGGCTCCCTGGCCATGGGAGCAGGAGGGCTTGATGTGGCCGTCGCCATGGGTGGCGGCGCATACTACCTCGCCGCTCCGCGAGTGATCAATGTCCGCCTCACAGGCAAGCTGGAACCCTGGACCGCAGCCAAAGACGTGGCCCTGAAAGTCCTGTCCATCCTGAGCACGAAAGGGAACGTCGGCTGCGTCTGCGAATACACCGGAGAGGGCATTGCCGCGTTAACCGTACCTGAGAGGGCTACAATCACCAATATGGGAGCTGAGACTGGCGTCACCACATCCATCTTCCCAAGCGACGGGCAGACGCTGCGATTTTTGAAGGCTCAGGGAAGAGAAGAGCAGTGGACTGCTCTGGCAGCCGACAAGGATGCAGTCTATGACCGCACCATTGAGATCAACCTCTCCACGATCGAGCCCCTTGCCTCTGCACCCCACAGCCCTGGAAACATAGCCAGGATAAAAGACCAAAATCTTCCAGTGGATCAGGTGATGATCGGCTCATGCACCAACTCCTCTTATGTCGATCTCATGACTGTGGCTGCAATGGTAAAAGGCAAGCATCTTCCAGCAGGCGTGTCTTTGGGCATTGCGCCCGGCTCGCGACAGGTGCTGGCTGCCCTCGCCAGGAACGGGGCCTTGAGCGACCTGATCTCCTTCGGAGCCAGAATCCTGGAGTCTTCCTGCGGCTTTTGTATCGGCAACAGCATGTCGCCATGTACAGACTCAGTATCTGTGCGCACCAGCAACCGCAATTTCTTAGGTCGATCCGGCACGGCAAGTGCCCGGGTATTCCTGACAAGCCCCCTGGTCGCTGCCGCCTCTGCTCTCACCGGCCGGCTGACCGACCCCAGAGAACTGGGGATGGACTTTCCAAAAACAGATATGCCGGAGCATTTTGAGATCGACGATAGTATGATCATTGCGCCCCTCCCCGCGGCAGAACGAGCAGAAATAAAAATCTGCCGCGGCCCCAATATCGGCGAGCCTCCCGTCAACGGACCTATGCCGGAGGATATCTCAGGGCAGGTAACCATAAGGGTGGCAGATCTGGTAACCACTGATCACATCATGCCTGCCGGCTCTCGCCTCAAATATAGGTCCAATGTCCCAAAATACTCGGAATTCGTCTTTGAGCCGCTGGACAAGGATTTCAGCATCCGCGCATCCGCCCTGCGGGGTCAGGGCGTGCATAACCTGATCGTGGCCGGCCTTAGCTACGGCCAGGGCTCTTCCCGAGAGCACGCCGCTCTTTGCCCCATGTACCTGGGAGTGAAAGGAGTGATCGCCAAATCCATAGAGAGAATACATGCCGCAAATCTGGTGAACTTCGGCATAGTGCCTTTCCACTTTGCCCAGGAATCGGATTGGGACAGCTTGCCTGAAAAAACCGAGGTCCGAATACCAGGCATTCGTAAGGCTCTGGAGACAGGCAAGGAGAATATCACGGCCCAGGCCGGAAATAAGCAGATCGGCCTGAGGATGAGCCTCTCGAAGCGGCAGAGAGAAATACTGCTGGCGGGGGGACTATTGCCCTTTACGGTGCAAGCAAAAAAAGGAAAATAGATCTATCTTTTTGAGCGGTGCTCTCAGACGTTAAAGAAGGTTATGATATTTTGCGATATCATCTTTCCTTTAGCATCCTCGCCGGGCGTGCCTGTGCTATTGGATACCGTTAAGCTTCCACTTGTCTGGGGATATGACCAGATCTGATTGATGCCGAACCGACTGTTCACATTTCTGGTCAGAAACTGGCTGTTTCTCTCTGTGGCCGTAAGAGTGGGAGCGGCAGCATTTGCGGCAAAGCTCGTGGCCTTGAACTGCAGGGGAGTGTCGAACCTCAGTGGGAAGGTGTTCATCCAGATGTCCATGCTGGAAGTCGCACTCTTGATGCTCAGATTTTGCTGGTTGGCGATATAGTTGCCCCAGTACGTCTGGACATTGGGTTCAAAGGTAGATGAGCCGGGTGCATTGAAGAATGCAAGCTGAGTGCTGCTGTAGCCCTCACCCATGCCGATGGTCTGAGCGCCGGCCAGGCCCAAGAGACAGGTTAATGCTATTAGTACTACAATCGTCTTCATATTAATACATCCTTTTTTATTCAGTTGTTATCCTCTGCTGAAAATCTGTCCCAACCTATTTATTCCTTATTGGTAAGGAGGAACTTATGCCGGACCGCTTCGAAATACTGCATAAAGATCTGGCCGGAAGGATCGGCCGGCTTTCCACATTACACGGCACCATCGAGACTCCCGCGCTCATGCCTGTAGTCAATCCTCATCTTCCACTCATCCCGCCGGACGAGCTGGAAAAGATGGGCGCGGATATGGTCATCACCAACAGCTACATCATTC
Organism: Methanothrix sp.; assembly: GCA_026394565.1. GTDB lineage: Archaea > Halobacteriota > Methanosarcinia > Methanotrichales > Methanotrichaceae > Methanothrix. Next base: position 18,874 of record JAPKYA010000048.1, on the reverse strand, counting down.
ACCAGGACCCGGACCTGAGAATACAAGCAATAGAGCGCGGGCTGCACGACCTCCTGGGCTTTTCCGGGCCGATTATGACCGACTCGGGTGCCTTCCAGCTCTCCGTCTATGGAGATATCGATGTATCTCCCCTAGAGATATTGAACTTTCAATTCGCCATAAAATCGGACATCGCTGTACCCCTGGACATACCGACTCCCCCGGACGTCACCAGAGAGCGGGCGGAATCGGAGCTGCAAATAACAGAGGAGAGACTGGTGCAGGCAGCCTCCCTGGAAAGATCGGGCCTTCTTGCCTGCCCCATCCAGGGCTCTACCTACACGGATCTCAGGGAAAAGGCGGCCAGGTTCGCCAGAGATCTGCCCTTTGATGTCTATCCCGTGGGCGGGGTGGTTCCGCTCATGGAGGCCTACCGGTATCGAGATCTGGTAGATGTGGTGACGTCTGCCAAGAAGGGTTTGGGCTCGGGCCGGCCAGTGCATCTCTTTGGGGCCGGGCATCCCATGATCTTTGCTCTTGCGGCAGCCATGGGCTGCGATCTCTTCGACTCGGCAGCATACGCCCTCTTCGCCCGGCAGGATCGGTACCTGACTGTGCACGGAACCGGCAAGCTGGAGGAGATGAGCTACCTTCCCTGCTGCTGCCCCGTCTGCCAGGAGCATACCCTAAAGGAGTTGATGGACAGCCCCGAAAAGACCAAGCTTTTGGCCCGGCACAATCTCTACGTCTCATTGCAGGAGATGAAACAAGTCAAAGAGAGCATTCGCGAGGGCTCCCTCTGGGATCTTCTGGAGACGCGCTGCCGGTCGCATCCTCGCATGCTGGACGGTTTAAAGAGGCTGGGAGCCCAGAGCCAATGGCTGGAGAGCCTTGATTCTGCAGGCAAGTCCACCTTCTTCTATCTGAGCCCCGAGTCAGCCAGCCGGCCGGAGGTAATGCGCTGTGCGCGAAGGATAGACCGCATCAGTTTGCAGGGCAACGTCCTGATCACCGACGATTCCCAGGCAGACACGTCCGGCTTTGCCCACGTTTTGCACTTCAAGCCGCCCTTCGGGCCATATCCGCCGGAGCTTTCCGAGACCTATCCCTTCAATGCCGAGGTGCCGGAGAAGGCTGATGATGCAGCAATAAATCAGGCTGCTATAAATACAGAGTTCATGATGCGAGCGAATCCGGATGCCAGGTTTTGCATCAGGCTAAAAATCGGAGATTTAATAAAATGAAGCATAAAAGATTGTTTGTTGCGCTGGCAGTTCTCTGCCTTCTGTTAGGTTCTGCCTATGCAGTAGCTAAATTAATGCCGGCCGCGGTGGACGAGCAGAAATGTATCGGCTGTGGAGCTTGCGTTGAAGAGTGTCCTGCATGAGCCATATCCTTAAACGAACAGGGTATCGCAGTCGTGGATAAGGAAAAGTGCACGGGGTGCGGAAAATGTGCCAAGTCCTGCCCGATTGAGGCCATCAGCACAGAATAAATTTTTTTTGTTTTTAGAGTTCCAAGGGCCGGGATTTCGGCGATATCCCCCTGGGCGTAAAGCTGCAGACGGGCTGGACGGGCGCGGGGGCACGGCAGAGATGCGATGGCCATGTCTAAATAAATGCCCTTCCTGAGGTAGATTGTGATAGATATTTTTATTAACTAAAGACTACAAGTTAAAGTGATTCTGATGGATGTCGTCGAAGCTATTTATGAAGAGGGAAATCTCCGAGTTCTGGACCCGTCAAAGATAGATTCAGACTTGATAACTGTGAAGATATTGAATATCGAGGAAGTTCTTAACGAGGATGAAGAGGATTTGCTCAAAGAGGCATTAAGCGAAAGGGCAAAGGGCAGATATCACACTTTTGAAGAAGTATTTGGATGAGTTTTCGGGCCATTTTCTCCCCCAAAAGCTGCAAGACAATAAAATCCTTCGATTCAGAGCTAAAAGAAAGAATCCAGAAAGGCATTCAAGAGATAAGCAATAACCCTTGGGAGAAAGGTACAATAAAGGTAAAGGGCTATGGCGATGTTCGAAGAAAAAGGGTAGGCGACTACAGGATAATCTATCGCATTGATCAGCAGCACAAAGAAATTCTCATAGCCTTTGTCGCCAGAAGAAATGAAGAAACGTATAAATTATGAAATTACATGCTCAGGCCTTATTCCCTTCCACAATCCCAATCTCCTCTTCCGTCAGCCCGTACAGCCTGTACACAGTCGCATCGATCAGATCATCCGTTTGCCTGATCCGTTCTCGTAGTGGCCCCAGTTTGCCCATCGATTCCTCGAACTCGGCCCGGCGCGTGTCGCCCGGCTCCCGTCTCGGCCAAATCGACGGCCAGCTTCTTGCTGTTCTTCTTTAGCACCGCCAGGAAGCTCTCGTAGTCGTGCTCGTAGTAGCTCTGCAGCTTTGTTTAGGAGTCAAATCATCGACCTTTGCGCCCAGGTGGCCCTCCAGTTAGCCCAGGAAAACCTTGATCTCAGGATTTCGGCGTGCTTGCCCTGGGCGCAGAGCTGCTGGCGGGCCGGGGCGGGCGCGGGGGCACGGCAGAGATGCGGCGGTTGGAGAATCTAAGGTTTTGTTCCGTAACCACCAGGGTATTATTATAAAGCTACGAGTATTAACCACAGAGGCACAGAGTTCACAGAGACGCGCAGCTTTTTCTAGCGAGGAAGATTGAAAAAATTGACATTAAATTAAATAGCGCTAGAGCATATAATAATCTCCGCGTTCGTCCTCTGTGCGCTCTGTGCCTCTGTGGTTTTACTCCGTAAACCCCAAGGATTTAATTATCACGCATTCAATTACCCCACTCGATATTGCGAGGAGCCTCCCAGCTTACTCGATCGGCCAGCTCGGAATAGCCTTGTCGATCTCCCCCATCAGCCGCCGGGTCTCCGCCAGGGCCACGATAACTTTTTGATAGTGCATGAGATCGTCGAAAGATAGCTGCCTACCCCGGCGGTCCTTGAGCCACTTCTCGCAGACCTTGTAGCCGCCCACGTGAAACTCCCAGACCTCCTTGGGGATGCCCTCGAAGTACTGCGTCTTGTTTATATAGACGTATCCAGGCTGGCCTTCTTCGTAGACCACGAACTTGGGAAAGCCCTTCTCCACGATACTGTCTCCCGCCACGGGATAGCGGGTGAGAAGCTGGGTAAGCTGGGGCGACTCCAGCAGATGCAGCGCTACCAGTTCCTCACCCCGCCATATTTGGGTCGTGTATGTGAGGCGCTGAAAAGAGCTAACAATCGACTCATCAGGCAACCTACAAGAATTTATGCCGACTCTATTTCATTTTAGCGGCATTTTTCCACGACTCACACCCACGACCCATATTTGGGCTAATTTTGGCGATGGTCGCGCGCGTGTACCCCCGCACTCGCGCGGGTCGCGGTCCCCCCTCATGCAAGTCCACACGCACGTCCTTCTGTCAGCAGGCATCTCTGCGCGAGTGAAGACGAACTACCACCACTAAAGACACGAGAAGTGCAAGAAAACTCGATTATTCCATTACACACTCTAAATAGCAAGGGACATCATAACGCTTATACTATCCGCCAGAATTACCACCAGTGTTTCGCCCGGATTTTTTCGGCATTTATCTGATCTCCGAGGTATTTCTGCAGAGCTTCAAAGGGGATATCAACGTATTTATGAATAGATTCCTCAATTTCTTCCGTGGCAACATGGGGCGGATTATCGACATTATCTACTGTTGCCCTCTCATAGTAGTCAACTATCAATTCTCTATGTTCTCTAAGTTTTATTATTGCAGGTTCAAACGGTGAGATGAGTCGTTCCAGTTCTTCTGAGGGTGAAAATAGGACTTGTATTAGACCTATTGTTTCCCACAGTCGTTGGTTGTTTCTGGCGAGTTCAAAAATTAACTCATTGCATTCCCGATGTTTTTCTTCAATTTTTCCAAGCTTAGCCAAGCTCGGCAGCTGTAGTCTCTCTCGGGCATTAATCCATGCCGAAAGTGTGTACGCGTCGTTCATAAGAAGATACAGTTGATCAGTCATAAGCCTGAGGCCCATTAGCTCGCTGTAAGCTTGCTCTTGTCTCTGCATTCTGTTAATCCTATATTGTTTTTTTTCTTGGATTATGGAAGCTGAAAAGTTGAGCAGCCATCCAATCACAACGCCAAGCAGCGTAGTAATTGCTGGATTTGCAAGCAGGTTCTGAGGCAGCTGATTTAGAATGGCATTTAGAACAATGGGGTAAGTGAAATTGAGATCCATTTCAATCCCAACTCCAGAACTGCCACCAGCTTTTCCCCTTAACCTTGATTTCTTTACTGTAGTATCCGGATCCTTTGGATTCAGAGTGATTCCTATTAAGCACAGGCATTAATTCGGTATGTATTGTGCCAAGTATTTTGCAAATTTCTATTCTCGTATCCACACCTATTCGCTATCATAGATAAATACTTTTTACCAATCGGCCATTTCCTTGAATATATTTTCCCAGTAGTATTTCGGTAGTTGATCAATTATGCGTTGGAATTTAAATCAGCCAGTGATCATCGCGTCGTAACATGCGTCATCGGTTAAGGCGGAAATCAATAAGGATAAGGCATGAATTGTCCTTCCACTCATCGGGACTTCGCGTCTTCGCGCCTTCGCGTGATACCCTGGATCTCGCGCGAAGCCGGCAACCATGATCGCCGACCTCAGGATTTAAATCAGGCCTGCTCGGGCTCTGTCATTATCAGGTCCCTATCTTCACCGGCTCCACAATGGATCGTAGTGTTGCAATGGCTGAAAGCGCTGCCAGATAGCTGGTCTTGGGATTTCTGGGCGAAGGAATGTTCTCTACCAGGGTCGAGATTCGGCCAAAGTCGCCCTCCACCACGATCTCGTGCCGGTTGACGTGGATGCCCGGGTCCGCGACCACCTTTACGTGCACCTCGCCCTCCCCGGCGGCCAGGAAAAGTGTAGCGGCCACATTGACATTGGCCGGAAAAGCCCTCACTGCCTGCAAGGCGCTTCCCTCAAAGATAAGCGTCGGCCCCGCGAGCAAATCCAGGTCGATTTTATTTTCTATAATGTAGGGCGCGCCCTTCAGCCCGATGGGATTTTTGGTTGTGGTGAGAGTCACGCTGCGAATGCGGCCCACGCCTGCGGACTTAAGCCCGTCCAGACCCGATATCGCTCCCGATGGGAGATAAACCCGCGAGCCGTGCTCCTTGGCCAGGGCCTTCACCTCGGCATAGAACTCCCTGTCCGCGAGAGCCCCCACGCTCATGATCATCAGCCTCTTTCCCTTTTCCAATGCAGCCCTGGCAACGGCCGGGACTGCCTTCTGGCTGGCCGCCTCCACTACCACATCGGAGAGGCTCACCAGCTCCTCCAGTTTGGCCTTAACCGGCTTATGCTGCAAGCTGTCGATCAGCTCCATCGCTGTTGCCGGATTATGATCGCATACCGCAACTAAATTCGCGTCTATGGCACCGCAGTCTACTGCTTTTGCAATCTCGGTCCCAATAGCGCCGCACCCAACAAGCCCGATCTTGATAGGCATCGGAGGCTATAAATCGATTGGACATCAAAACCTTTGCGGTATGCTACCCTCAGAGCTGGAGCGATTTGTGGGCGAGGACCTGGGCGAGTGGGACGACTCCAGCAGTCTCGTTCCTGAGATTGAGGTGCGGGCCGTCGTCATCGCCAAAGAGGATTGCATCATATCCGGCCTCGCAGAGGCGCAGGAGATTTTTGCCTATTTCGATCTATTGGCCGAGCCTCTTTACGATGACGGCGAGTTTGTGCCTGCGGCAAGCGAGGTTCTCTTCGTGCGGGGAAGTGCCAGAGCCGTCCTTCAAGCAGAGAGACTGGCCTTGAACTTCATGGCGCGCATGAGCGGCATCTCTACATTAACTCGAGATTGCGTTCTAACCGCGGGCGGGCGGGTGCGCATTGCCGCGACTCGCAAGACCACCCCCGGCTTTCGAGTATTCGAGAAGAAGGCCGTCTTTTTGGGTGGCGGCGATACCCACAGGTTCAATCTCTCCGATGCAGTGCTCATCAAAGACAACCATATAAAAATTCTGGGCCTGGCGGAATGCCTGCGTCGCGCCAAGCAGCGCGCCAGTTTCACCAAGAAGATCGAGGTGGAGGTAGAAAGCCAGGGTGAAATGATCAAAGCCGCAGAATGCGGCGCAGATATCATCATGTTCGACAATATGGCCCCCGTGGAGATTGTCCGGGGAGTCGAGCATCTTATGGAAAAGGGCCTGCGCAGTCGCGTGCTACTGGAGGCATCAGGAGGTATAACGCTTGATAATCTCCAGGAATATGCTGCCAGCGGAGTGGATGTGATATCTATGGGGGCGCTTACCAGAAACGCGAGATGGATCGATTTAAGCCTGGAGATCGTTGCGGAGAATGAGAAAAATTCAAATCGAAAAAGAATATAAAGCTCAGAGAAAGGTGTTCCCGAGATGCGGCGATTGATCTATCTGCCATGTTTGGTCTATCTGCTACTCTTTATTCTATTGATTCAAGCAGCCTATGCAAAAGAAACCAATGAGAACGATGATGAGACGGCATTCAAGGATTTTACCCTCAATATTGGAGATCGCATTGATCTGGGCGACTATCAGATGGAGCTCATTGAGATTCAGTCGGTAAGGGATGGACTGGTGGTGATGAGGGTATCAAAAATTGGCGGTTCCCTTGATGAGCAAAGAGCCCTCTTGCAAGACAGCGCTAATAATTTCGATGGAGGCTCGGAAAACGGGGGCGTTACCGTCACCGTTGCAGATATTTTCGATGAGCAGTCTGCTAAAGTGAGGATCGAATATCAGCAGAGCTTGGGAACGCCCAGGAAACGCGCCTCAGAAAGACCTGCTGCGGCATTGGACAAGCCTGAGCTTTCCGTGCAAAAGAACTTCGACAGGAATCAATTGAGCGTAGGCGACGAGGTTAAGGTCACCATCACCGTCAAGAACGTCGGCACGGGACAGGCTCTGGGCATAAAAGCAGAAGATATACCGCCCCTTCCGGAATTCTCTTATGTCGCCGGCTATCCTCCCAAGATCAAGGAGACTTTGGACTCCGGGCAGTCGGATTCGGCGATTTATGTGATGAACGCCGTAAAAGAAGGCTCTATTCGGGTTCCTGCCATATTGGTCAGCTACACCGACACAAAGAAGAATGCCAAATCAAATAGCTCGGTGCCCTTTAACATTCTGATAAGTCCCAAAGGCAAGGCGGATCTGGCCATTAAGCTTGCGTGCTATGCACCGATAGCTCTGGATGGGGAAGGCATGCTGAACATCAGCATCTCCAATTTGGGAGCGGTTTCCGCCACAAGAATAGAAGCGGATGGGACCGTCATGCCCTCAGAGGGCCTGCAGGTCACTGGCCTGGAGAAGAGTTTCTTTGAGATTTTGCCGGGAGCCGAAGTGAATTACTCGGCCAGGCTCTCGGGCCAAAAGCCGGGCAACTACACCGTCCGCCTCAAAGTCAGTTATGACGCTGGAGCCGGGTCCGTGATCCAGGAGGCCGCCGGTGAGGTAGTTGTCCTGGAACGAGAGTATAAATATCAATATCTACTACTTATTATCCCAATTGCAATCATCATTGCCTGGATGTACAGGCGATACAGAGAGTATAAATATTGATGAAGAGACATATCCAGGGGGCTGCGGGGCCTCCAAGCTGGCCAAGTATTATTTGCGGCCCAAGTTCCCCAGTCGAGTGGAGACATTAGCCATAAATACGGCCATAAATGATCTCAAGGAGCTGCGCTTCACCACGGCCAAAGATAGACTGCATGTCGCCAATCTGCACGGAGTGGGTGCCAATAGAAATGTGGGCAAGCAGGCCTTTATGGACAATCGCGACATGATCATGGGCGAGATCGAGAAGAGGGGTGACTTCGATATTGCCTTTGTGATCACATCAACGTCAGGCGGAACCGGTTCGTCCTTCTCACCTCTGCTCATAAATGAATTGAAGAGGCGGTACCGAAATATAACCGTCATCACGGTTGCCGTTCTGCCCTTCCGGGAGGAGGGGTCCATCTACCTGCAAAATGCCGCCTTCAGCATGAGGGAGCTGATGGAGGTGGAAGCAGAGGGCATCATCCTGGCCGACAATCAGTACATGAAGAGATTTAGCGGCGATATTGCCTCTGCCTACGATAAGATCAACAACATGATCGCCCAACGTTTATTATTCTTGATCGAATCTCTGGATTCCGAGATGCTCTCTGTAACAGATCTAGGCGACTTCAAGACGGTGATGAATGGGGGACTGCGCATCGGCACCATGGGATTTTATCAGGCCGATAGCAAGAATCTGTCCATCAAGGACGCCATTGAGAACAGCCTCAAGCCTGTCAATTTGCTTTATCCGGCCAATGTCGCGGACGATGCCGCCAGAGCCATGGTCATCATTCAGGGCTCTCGGGAGCTTCTCGACGTGGATGAGATCACCAAAGAGGTGGAGAGGCTCTCTGCCAGCGCCGGCCACGTATTCAAGGGAATTGTGGTCAGGAAGGGGCGTCCCAAGGTGCTCTCGGTCTTCACCGTAGCCAGCGCCCCGGAGCTGGAAGCCATCTATGCCCAGGCAGCTCGGGGCATGCAGGACGAGAAGGAGAAGAGGTGCAGGGCCCGAAAACAGGTTGCCCTGCAGCTCGATCAGGCTTTCTTTCACAGTGCCGCCGCAGGCCAGCTTGGATTTGAGATGCGTACAAAGCTCTTGAAGATCAATCTCATGAGGATCAATGCCTTGGATGACTGTCACCTCTTTTCCATACCTGCGCTTCTGTACTTTCACTGCAATCCTCTGCTGCTCCTTGGCAACCTCCTCGCAGATACAGAGCTCCGTGGGAAGGCCGCAGACGGTACACATTTGAGAACTCATTTGGTGGCAGTTACCTCCGCAATATACCACCAATAAAGCTGATTATGCTATTAAAATCTAATGGTGTGACTTCATGCTCGAAATCGACCACGTCTGCGCATCTCGTCCAGTTTTCTGTATAGTATTTCTGCCAGGAATATCAGCAGTGCTAAGAGCAGCAGAATGTCTCTTCGAGAGAGCCTCTCCTGCACGGTTCTCCGGCTGACACGGGAAGCTTCTACCACCAGGCTGCGGCGGGCCTCATCTTCGCTGAAGATCTTTCCGCCATTGGCCATGATCAGCCGGGAAAGCTCAGGATTTAAGCCCATATCTCGATACTCCAGGGGGTAATTGACCGCCAGGCCATAGCTGCCGATGTAGTAGATGCCGGAGCTGTTAGGCGTAAATGTAGCTACATATCGATTGTCGCCCACCTTTTCCACATCGGCATCGGGAAAGCTGGGGCGCGCATTGCTGCTGATGGTGACGGATAAGGGTGTACCCTGCCATCCGTCATCCGCCTCGACGCGATCGTCCTGGGGCCGCGGATCGCCTACCGCCCAATTGACTGTAGACGAAATCATCTGCGAGCTGGGACTGGCATAGAGCGAGCCGGCCCAGGCGCTGCCATCATCAACAGTTAGCGCCGCCACCCTGCCTAGACCATAACGCCATACAGTTAAGACGGGCTTGCCGTCGGACAGAGCCGCTAGACGCTGGGCTCCGGATCTTGGCGTGACATCATTAAAGCCGGTAACTGTGGCGTTTAAATCCAGGTCGGCAGTGATGTAATGATTCTTATTGACCACATTTACCGCATATCCGGTGATGCTATTTTCCTCTGGAATTATTTGCGGGGGGGCCTCTCGCATGGTAGTGGTGAGCGAATCCGGATAGACAAAGGCAGAATAGTCCGATCCCGTCTGAGCTGCCAGATAATCGAATCTGCCCGTCGCTCCAGGGAAGGCCTGCACCTGTATGAGGCGAGAGGGGACCTTCATCTGCGTAAGAAGGTTGATGGAGCGCGCCACCACTTCCGGGTAATTGTAGAGGTTTCCGTCCGATAGGACAACCAGTTCGCCCTGGCCGCCGCTGACATTGAGCATATCCCAAGCCAGCTGCAGACCGCTATCCAGATAGCTGTTCTCCGTGCCCGTGGGCGCCAGGCCCATTATTCTCTCTCGAAGAACGCTCTCCGCTCGGGACAGAGAAATGGGATCGAGCACATCGTAGGCTTTGGTGCCGAATACAATCAGACCCACCTTATAGTCCTGGAAATGAGGCGATTTGAGCAGCTCCACAGCCAGCGCCTTTTCGTAGTCGAGAAGAGGCGTGCCGTCCCCTGCGCGCGTGGTGAGCAGGGAGAAGGAGATGTCCAGCACAAAGATGACAGTCTTGCCGCCCTCAAAGATGCTGGGCGTGGAGCGCACCGGCAAAAATTCCTCCAGGCTGGAGTTGCGATAATCTCCCAGGTCATAGGCATCCTCACCCCCCACCACTACCAGCCCACCCCCTTCGCGCACATAGTCTCGCAGTGGATCCAGAATGGAATTGTATCGGATATCATCGAGCACTACGGCTTTATAGCCCTGTAACTTTGCCGGAAGCTCGGAGACGAGCGTCAGCTTGTAAAGATCATTGAGATTCGTTGCCAGGGGTGAGTTGCCGCCGGAGATGAGCAGAACCTCAGGCTTGGGCACGACATAAACCGCCTTCTGGTAGTTGTCGTTTATGGGCTGCCCGTCCGGGGCAATAGTCGCTCGCAGAATATGGTTTCCTGTCTCCAGGAAGGAATGGGAGATCTTGATAGACGCGCTGGTGTTGGCGACTATTGTGTCGCTGTAGATCAATTTGTCGTCGGCAAAAACGGAAAGCGGCCCCTGGTAGCTTCTCGATGATCGCACCAACACCCGGAAGGGATAATCCCCGGCCAGGACGGCGGTGTTTGTACCTGAGATCTCCACGCCCGCGTCATCCCTCTGGGGGGCGAGAGAGAGGGCAAAGGTCGTGGTATTGGAGGCTCGCGCCAGTGCCAGAGCATCGACCAGAGTGCGGCCGCTATTGCTGTAGCCGTCTGAGACCAAAAGAATTGTGCTGCCCGGCAGGGCATACTGCACAATCCGATCACCCAGAGGCGTAGCATCCCCTGAGAGGGTGCGCAGCGGCGCATCCAACCAGTTTTTCACCCTTGCCGCTACATCGGGGTCAAAGATGCCCATAGATCCGGTCCGATCGTCTAAGATGGTGATGCTGGGCTTTTGCGACTGAGCGGTATGCACCTCGACAAAATAGGGATTGGCGGCAGCGGCTATGATCAGGCAAAAGGCGAGAAGCCTTGTGGCGGCAAAGAGCCGGTTCTTGGCTCGAGCGCGAATGACGGCGGCACCCAAGAACAAGATAAATGGGATGGCCCAAAGCAGCTGCGGCGTGGCAAAATAAAGATCCAGGATCATGCTTCTCTCCTCCTACGCATAACGGCCAGCTCCAGCAGGATGGCGAGAGCCGCGAGTGCAATGATCCAGTTGGAGAGGTCTTTTTCCACTATGGTTTCCCGGCTGCCGCCTACGAACTGGCCGGCATCAACAACGTTTTTCCTTTGCAAGGAGGATTCTTGGGGGTCATACATGTTTGCAGCCAATACCTTTCCCTGGAAGCGATATATTCCCACCTCGTCCAGCAAAAGACTGCTGGCGGCGAGGCTTGTAGTGGGCGTTTCTATCTGGGCAGTTTCGCCCAGATGAATCATCTCGCCCGTCTTCTGATTGGACTGCAATATGTCCGGTACACCCGTAATCCAGCTCACCATCTGATACCAGAAGATGGGATATTCCGGACGCAGATAGAAATCGGAATCCATTTCCAGGCCGCTGTAAATCACCATACCCTTTCCCAGTCGCCAGTAGGAGAGGATGGGTTGGCCATTGGCCTCGACCATTGTGGTGGAGCCCTTTCTGGAGACGGCCTGGGGAAAACGGAATAGGCCGATCTCATCGAAGTGAACGCCTTTTGCAAAGCCAACGCCGCGCACCCAGAGGCTGGCAGGACCTGCCTGCTCGCCTGTCACCCGCACGGGCAGGTACTCGGGGCTCTCCAGGTCGGAGGCGATGAATATCACCCGTCCTCCGTCGATGTAGCGATTGAGCTTGCCGTCCAGGGAGGCATTCCTGGCTACCACTATCAGATCGAAGCTATTGAATTCGCCGGAGGTCTCCACCTGCACATTGGGCAGGGACTGGAGAGCTGCCAGGGCCGGTCCCTCTTCGCCCTGGTAGAGGACCCTCTTACTGGCCAGGTCGGGAACATAAACGAAAGCATGATTGTCCCAGGCAACGGCATCCTCCAGGTCCAAAGAGATCTCATTGACGCCTGGATAAGCCGTAAAAGAGAGATAGTAGTCCTCCCCGGAAGCCATCTGCACCGTGCGACTGGCGGCACCTCCTGGACCGCGGATGGTGATAGGGACTGCTCTTGCCCGGCCATAGTTATGCACCAGAGCAGTGTGGTTGACATATCCAGGTCCTGGCACATCCCAACTCTCCACCAGGGCCAGGTTGTCGCCTCCCTGATAAGAATCGGCAAAAACTATGCTCACCCTGCCGTCTGCCTGCAGAATCTTGCGGGTGGCTTCCGGGTCGTCGCCTATCCAGCTTATGAAATCCGAGACCACCAGCATATTTCCGCCTTCGCTTGCCAGCAAGCTGCCGGCCAGCGTCATGGCGCTGGAGAGGTCGGCAGAGACGGCTTTCGGCACTTGCCGCCGCAGAGCGTCCCTGGCCTCGTCTGGACCGCCCTCCGAAAGGACGGTCAGGGGCATGCTCTCCGCCAGCACGATGCTGATCCTCTGGTATTTGTCCAGGTAGGGATCGATCAATTGCAATGCGCGGGAGCCGGCCTGCATGCTGGCCGAGCCGTCCAACACCACCACCAGATGGCTGCTGGCCGGACCTGCTTCTGTGGTGAACGGCCCAGCGGCCGCGACGGAGAGAGAGAGAAGCACCAGAAGCTGCACCCAGAAGAGGGGATCGTTGATCAAGCGGCTGAGCACGGCAGAGCGTTCCGCCTCGCCTTCTCGCAGGAACTGCGTAGCGGAGAAGCGGATCTCCTTGGGCCGGGGACGGATAAGGTATATTATTATCAGAGGAATTATGGAGAGGAGCCCCAGAAGGGCCATGGGATTCCGAAATGGCATTAGAAGAGCCGTTTGATTCAAGGACTATGAAAAGGTTTGCGCAGGCCATAAATATAATCGATTCGTATCTTTCCCAAATTGAGGTTCTGGTTATGGTCGGCGCCATGGAGATCTATATGCTTTTGCCCAAGACCAACTGCAAGAAGTGCGGGCTTCCCACCTGCATGGCCTTTGCCGTGGGCCTTTTGGGCCGGGAGAAGAAGATCGATGAGTGCACTCCCTTAATTGAGGAGAAGAAGTACGAGGCCAAGCTGAAAAAGCTGCGAGAGGTGATGGCACCCCTTGAGAATGCCTCGGAGACCGGACTGATCATACATCCGGAGAAGTGCTTTGGCTGCGGCAACTGCGTTGTCGCCTGTCCCGTCAATGTGGCCGCGGAGCCCACACGCTCTGCGGTGGGTCTGGGCCCAGAGAGCGAAAAGGTCATCTTGCGGGTGGAAGACGGTGTGGTGGTGGCCAACAACCTCAAAGAATGCCGGCGCTTCGGGCCTAACAAGACCCTCTGCAATGCCTGCACCGCGACCTGTCCGAGCAAGGCCATAGAGTTCGTTTAGATGTAAGAGGAAGGTGAAAAACAAATGGCGACATGCACTGGATGCTCGCTTCTCTGCGAGGATATTGAGGCGGCCTTAGAAAACGGCGCACTCTCCCATGTGAAGAACCTCTGCCGCAAGGGGCACGGCCACTTCCAGGCGGCCTTCACAGAGAGAACGGTGCCCATGATAGACGGACAGCAAGTTGACCTGGATAGGGCAATCGCAAAGGCTGCGGAAATTCTAAGAAATGCCAGGAGTCCTCTTTTGTACGGCTGGTCCAACTCCACATTAGAGGCGCAGGCGGCAGGCATAAAACTGGCTGAAAAATTGGGCGCGACCATAGACGATACCTCCTCTTTCTGCCAGGGAATTTTGATGGAGCGCATTTTATCGGGAAAGATTCCTACTTGCACATTGGACGATGTGCGAAACTATGCCGACACAAGCATCTTCTGGGGATCGGACCCATCGAGCAGCCATCCCCGCCATCTATCGCGCTTCTCTTACTATCCGCGGGGAGAGAAGAGGCAGAAGAGCTACGAGGAGGAGAGGACCTGCATTGCCGTGGACGTGAGAAAGTCCGCGACCGCGAAATTGTGCAGCAACTACTACTTCCGGGTGGCGCCGGGCGGGGACGGCGAGTTCCTGGAGGCGATCCTGGCTGTTCTTGATGGAAAGATTCCCAGGGTGGGGGACAAGAAGAAGATGATTGAGTTCGGAAGCATTCTCAAGAAGACTGAGTGGGGAGCGATCTTTCCTGGACTGGGCATGATCTATTCCCTGCAGGATAAAATGGAGCTCTTCGAGAGGCTGCTTGCCAAGCTAAACGAGATCACCACCTTCAAGGTAATCCCAATGGTGGGGCACTACAACATGCGCGGCTTTAACGAGCTAATGCGAGAGAAGACCGGCTTTATCAATCGAGTCTCCTTTAAGGGCGGGGCGCGGGCACACGGACCGGAGCACAGCGTGGTGGCTGCTGCCAGGACATGCGACGCGGCGCTGGTCATAGGCTCGGATCCACTCTCGGCGCTGCCCTTCGGCACGGCTCGCGCCCTGGCACGCCTCCCCCTTATCGCCATAGATCCACGCCGGTCAATGACCACGGATGCCGCCAAGGTTGTCATTCCTTCAGCTCTTTCCGGACTGGAGGCAGGGGGCACGGCGGCGCGCATGGATGGGGTGAGGATCAAGTTCGAGCCCATCATCGATACGCAGCTCCTCTCGGACGAGCAGATCATAACCCGGATTATGGAGGCGATTTAAATGGCTGACGTTGTAGAGGTCACCATAGTTACCGTGCGCGACATCTTCCAGGACGAGGCTGGAAGGAAGAGCCGGTTTTCCGATGAGTACAAAAACCTGAGCGCTCTGATCATTCTGGACAAGCAGGACTTGATCCGGCTGAAAGCCAAAGACGGGCAGAGGCTGCTGGTGAAAAATGATGTGGGAAGCATAGTTGTAGCCGCCAGGACCTCGGAGGACGATGCTCATCCTGGCATCGCCTTCATGTACAACAGCCCCTGGTCCAATCAGCTCGTCTCCGATAATGTATGCGAGAGCAGCATTCCCGGCTTTAAGAGCATCAAGGCCACGCTTTCCGCTGCCGAAACGAACATAACCCAGATAACTGAGATCCAGGCAAGGATGCAAAGCTGAGGAACGAACATGAACAAGGATCTCATCTCCATCTCCGATCTCTCTAAAGAGGACATCATGCGACTGCTGGAGAGTGCAGAGGCCTTCCGGGCCAGGCGGGGCTGGCATGGCCACCCGCTCCTTGGAAAAAGCCTGGCCATGATCTTTGAGAAGCCGTCCACGCGCACGCGCGTCTCCCTGGAGGTGGCGGCGGCGGAGCTGGGCGCTCATCCGCTTTACCTGTCGGCAGGAGAGCTTCAGTTGGGGCGGGGTGAAACCATTGCCGACACGGCGCGCGTGCTCTCTCGCTATGTACAGGGCATCACCGCCCGCGTTTACTCCCATAACACAGTGGTGCAGCTCGCTAAGCACGCCCGCGTGCCTGTGGTCAACGCCCTGTCCGACTGGGAGCATCCCCTGCAGATTCTGGCCGATCTGCAAACCATGCGCCAGCGCTTCGGAAGACTGGAGGGGCTGCAGCTAGCATGGATCGGCGACGGAAACAATGTCTGCAACTCCCTCATCTTGGCCTCGGCCATTTTGGGCATGGAGATCACAGTGGCCTCGCCCCAGGGCTACCAGCCAACGGCCCAAATATTGGAACAGGCGAAGAGGCTGGAAGGTCGGCCAAAGGTAGTGGAAGAGCCATCTGCTGCGGCAGAGGGCGCGGACGTATTGGTCACGGACACCTGGGTCTCCATGGGAGATGAGGGCGAAGAGGCGGAACGCCTCCGGGTATTCGGCAAGTACCAGGTGAACGCGGCGCTGATGGGCCTGGCGGCCCCAGGGGCCATTGCCCTGCACTGTCTGCCGGCCCACCGGGGGCAGGAGATCACGGATGAGGTGATGGACGGACCGCAGTCTGCCGTATTCGATGAGGCGGAGAACAGAATGCACACCAGCAAGGCGGTCATGGCCTGGCTGATGGGCCAAAGATAATATTTCCATCTCTTCCGGCGCGAGTGGGAGGACCAAAAGCACAGGCAAGAGGTGAGCCGGGAGGAAATGAGAGCCCTCATCCAAGCGTCAAGGAGTGTGAGGATCTCCGGCAGTTGTTGAGGGGATCGCAAAGTTCTAGTAGAGCACAGTTCTTTTATGTGGCCAAGCCTTTCAAGGGGAGGCACAAAACGCGGGGGTTGCCAAGTGGTTAAAGGCGCAGGGCTTAGGACCCTGTCACGAAGGTGTTCGCGGGTTCGACTCCCGTCCCCCGCACTATATTAATTATGATCCATTACATTCGCTCCATGGATAGGCTATTTATAGAAATCGACTATTTAATAGAACTACATCTCTAAGTGATTAAAAAAATATTATATAAACAAG
The DNA here is from genome assembly GCA_026394565.1 of Methanothrix sp. Taxonomy (GTDB): domain Archaea; phylum Halobacteriota; class Methanosarcinia; order Methanotrichales; family Methanotrichaceae; genus Methanothrix. The sequence goes on along the minus strand of JAPKYA010000048.1, from coordinate 2,353 downwards.
ATATAAAACGTGATATCAATGAGGATTCTACTTGATTCTAATGTCTATGAAGAGGTACGGAGCGATAGTGTTCTCTCAGATAATCTAGAAGAACTCAGAAGAATCTTAGAAGATGCGGGTATACAGCTTGATCCTCGAACATTATCGTTAGATGTCCTGGGAGATATTGCGGATTCGTACGATTTTATCATAACTGAAAATAGAGATATTCATAAAGCATCCAACAAATTAAATATAATAGATAAAATGCTTCTCGTAGATGAAGCTTTACAGATTTTTAGGGGATATTAGACTACTACGATCCAATATTTGATAGTTTAAAGGAAGAATATAATCCAAAATTTGAAAGCTGGTTTAAGGATATATCCAAGGAAAAGAGAAATAGCTGGGTACATTATAGAACGGACGGAAGCATTGGTGCACTTCTCATTTACAAATTCGAAGAAGAATCTATCGATGATTCGAAGCCGTCCCTCCCCAAGAAAAAAAGGCTGAAAATTGCCACGCTAAAAGTAACTCATATTGGCTACAAAATCGGAGAACTATTCATTAAAGTGGCGGTAGATATTTCTATAAAAAATGGCATAAATGAAATTTATTTAACTCATTTCACTAAATCACCAGATCGATTAGTTGAATTGATCTCAGAATATGGATTTAATAAAATTTCTGTAAAAGATAATGGTGAAGATATTTTTGTAAAAAGATTAACTGCAAAGGGATACGAAAAACAAAAAGATCATTCTCCAATAGAGATCTCAAGATTATTTTATCCCAGCTTTTATGATGGTAATGATGTAAAAAAATTCATTGTGCCCATTCTGCCAGTCTATCATAACAAGCTGTTCACAGATTTCCCGAAGAGGCAGACTACTTTAGTTGAGCACTCCGGCGATTTTATTGTAGAAGGAAATACCATAAAGAAGGCATACCTCACTCATTCAAATATCAAAAGAATAAGTCCTGGTGATTTGATACTGTTCTATCGGTCGGAAGATTTGCAGGCGATAACCTCAATAGGCGTAGTAGAGTCGATACACACCGGCATAAGTGATGCCGAGAGCGTGCTCAGACTTGCAGGAAAAAGAACTGTTTTTTCTCAACAGGAAATTGATAAGCTCGTTCAGGAAGGCCCAGTTTCCGTTTTTCTTTTCAGACATCACATCCATCTGACAAAACCGCTAGGCTTAATGGAGTTATTAGATGGCGGCGTACTTAAGGGCGCCCCACAATCAGCTATGGATCTGTCTCAAGAAAAATATATTAAAATAAAAGAAATTGGTGATATAGATGGACGTTTTACTATCCATTAAGCCAAAATTTGTGGAGGCAATTATGGATGGGCGAAAAAAATATGAATTTCGCAAAAATAAATTCTCTAATAAAGATGTAAATTGTATATATATTTATTCAACATCCCCCATTAAAAAAATAATTGGACTTTTCAAAATAGATAATATAATTGAAGACAGCCCGAGAGCTTTATGGGACCAACTAAAGGATCACGCGGGGATCTCTGAAGACGAGTTTTTTGATTATTTTAGGAATAAACAAATGGGATTTGCTTTGGAGATAAAAGAAGTAGAGAGATTTGAAAATCCGTTGGATCCAAAAATTATATTTCCAAATTTTGTCCCGCCTCAATCCTTTTGTTATATAAAATTTCAAATTGGGAATGATGATCCTGATTAAGGCAAGAGTCGAAATTTTGAAAATTGTTAGGCCAATTCGGGCCCTGCAGGCATCCACATTCGACGTTATCCAGAGGCTCAGGCACTTCACACTCATTGGGCTACGCAAGCTAAGCTATGGCTCTTCGCTGTATCACGTGGGTAAGTTGAATTCGAGTTTTCCTGTCCTAAGATAAATAGTAATAATAAAATTTTTAGTAGACCTAAAGCCTCTTGCGCTATCCATCGCAGCCTGAATTAGGCTATTGGTACGTGTTTAGCTCCCGATCAATCATTCCTAAATTTACCACAAAATGTTTTTAGAGCAGAAAAATTAAATAATATGAGGATAATACTTCTTTATTAGGAGTATGCACGAAGGAGAAACAATCAAGCAACCTCAAGATAGAATTGAAGAATTAGAACGCGAGAATGAGTTGCTTAAGGCAAAAATCAGTGAGCTTGAAGCCCGGTTAGCTCAATATGAGAATGCACATACCCCACGAAGTCTAAGACATGGCCGCAATCGCAAAAAAGATCCAGATAAGAACAACAAGGGAAAGCCTGGTCAAAAGATGGGGCACAAAGGTGTAACAAGACCTTATGCTGCTCCGGATAGGCAGGTAGAAGTCACAATTGATCGCTGCCCGGATTGCGGGGCTGATCTTGGCGCTCCTTTTCGA
>JAPKYA010000068.1 GCA_026394565.1 Methanothrix sp. | reverse complement strand
CAGGCCTATGGCAACGGTCAGGGCACCGGAATCACCGGAACATGGGCTGGGCAGATAGGTAGGCAAGGTCGGCGATGTCGGGCCAGCCCAGGGGCTGCTCGAAACATCATCTGTTGCAGTGCTCGAGTCCTCAACTGTGGCCGTTGCCATGCATGCAGTCAGGATGGATATTATCATTATCCAAATTATTCTTCTTTTCATGCTAACCCCCTAATGTTGCTAAAAAAAAGGAATACTGCCGGCAGCTATTGCCTAGCAGTCTATGCCTTCGCACGGTACATGTACTCTCTCAGGTACCGGGTTCTCATGGAACTTAATGGTCTTCTCGGCTTCGAACACACCCGTGAACATCTCGTGGGCCTTGATGTCCTTGTAGAATATCTTGTGCCAGGATGCGTCGGTGCCCCAGGTACCATTGAAGGAGTTCTTGGTCTCCAGGCCGATCAAATGGGCAGGATTGTAGACGCCATTTTTGGCAGTCATGAGTTCCTCGACTTTTGTGGTATTTCTGCCTGCTTTCTTGAGCAGGTTGGGCAGATCCTCTGGCCTCACGTTCGCTCCGTTGATTGGCGCGGGCTCATAGGGCGTGGTTGAGGAAAAGAACGCAGTCTGATCCTGTTCCATTTCATTTACAGAGAACAGCTCCTGCACATTGGCACCAATGCCTCCGTAGAAGGCCTTGGAGTTGAGGAGCTTTCCACCGGTCAGAGGCGTATCGCCTTTATAAGTCAACTTCTTCGTCTGGATGAGGTTCAGAGCAGACAAATTTCCACCATTGACTGAGGTTATATTTCTCTTCAGCTTGTCGGCATTCTGTGAGTATGCGGTCTCCTGGTCCAGCTCGAGATCTCCATCGCCATTCATGGTGTCGAAATACTCGAGTGCAATTTTTTTGTCGATTACCGATGTGCTGACATCGACAATTCCCGTTCCGGATACCTTCTGATTTTCACAAAACTGCTCATACTGTACGGGCGGAACTAATGGCGGATTGGCCATCACAGTACCGCATAGCCCCACAAGGGCAATTGCAAGTGCTACTATTCCTACTACTCCCTTCATGCTACATTCACCCCCGAAATTGATGTAACAGTTAATTGATCCCTTAGTTGTAGATCCTCATCTCGCACTTTTGGGCGATCCCTAGGTCTACATGGACACTTTGACGCTTTTATTTGATATAAATCTATCTGTTATCAGTGAAACATGCCTGGATAGGCCTTTACCAGATATCTCACCTGAGCGCTATGCTCGGCCATACAAGCTGCCGAATAAGCATCTAACAAATTATTGCCGGCTGCAAACACACCATGGCCGCGAGCAATGCATGCCTTATGATTTTGCAGGGCAAAAGATACGGCCTTAGCCAGCTCATCTGTTCCGAAATGGCCCTCAACGATGGGCATAGCCCCCAAAAAGATCATGCCCTCGCCATCCAGCGGCTCTACTGCCTTTCGCTCCAATATTGATAGGGCCACAGCATAAGGAGAATGGGTGTGAATGACGGCCTTGTTTGTGGTGCTCCGGTAGATTGCCCTGTGAACACAGGTCTCGCTGCTGGCTACCTTGTCTTGATCGCAGGAACGGCTCAAATCAACCTCCACTACCTGGACTTCATCCAGCTCGTCAAGCATGCTGCCTGTGCAGGTTATGCTGATCTTATCTCCCCGCAGGAGGCTGATATTTCCGAACCTGGAACTGGTAAGCCCGGAAATGACCAATTTTTTCCCGAACGAAGCGATATCTTGCCAGTCTAAAGGCATACCAGCTTCACCTCTTCTCCAATAGACGGAAAGGGACCGCCTTATAGTCCACCTCCCCGAATTTCCCCAGCAAGTCAACCTTTACCTGATAGTCGCCAGGCGTCCAAAAACTCGTCTCCCAGCGGGCAGAGAATATGCCGTTACCGTCGAAATCGTCCATGGGTATCTCCAGATTCCTGTCCGGCCCTATGATGTTGGCGTTTATGGCCCTGATCTCACCTAGAGCCTGCGCCTCGATCATGACCGGCTCGCCCGCGGAGCAATCGTTTCTGTTAAGCTTTATCTCCTCCAGAACAGGAGGCGACAGCCCCAAGCGAGGCGCACTGATGCTGGCAAGGGCACCGGTCAGATTGAGGGCCCCATAGCCGTAAACATTATCCCGCCCGGACGCTCCCAGGTCGTCCGCGGTCTTGAGCAGAACTCTCTTCACATCCGCAGGTTCAAGATCCGGCTTCGCTTCCAGCAGCAACGCCGCTGCCCCGGAGACCTGAGGAACGGCCATAGAGGTGCCGCTCACAGCGCTCTTTCCGCTCTTCGATCCGGCCAGGGCGGAGACAACATTCACACCCAGCGTTACCAGGTCGGGCTTGGTGTCGCCTTTGACCGTCGGCCCGCGCGAGGATAGTTCGAAGATAGTGCCGGTGCTGTCCACAGCGCCCACTGTTATCACGTTCTCGGCATCTCCGGGAATTACTATGGACGAGGCGGACGGGCCGGAGTTTCCCGCAGCCACACACATAATCAGCCCCTTTTCCACCATTTTGTTGCAAGCTTCATCCAAGAGAGACGTTCCGTCCGAGGGGCTTTCACCACCCACGGAAAAGGATATGATCCGAATTCCATAGCGATCTTTGTTCTCCAGGCACCAGTCCAGTGCTTTGAGGGCATCTGATAGATAGCATGCCCCATCCCGGTCCATGACCTTTATCACGACCAGGCTGGCTCCCGGTGCCACGCCTGTCCCCTTCTCTCCGGCAACAAGGCTGGCGCAATGGGTGCCGTGTCCGTTGTCATCATAGGAAGCGGTTTGATTGTTCACGAAATCCTTGAAGGCCACAATCTTGCCGGCCAGGGCTATGTGATCACTATCCGCTCCAGTATCAATGAGGGCCACGGTCACGCCCTTTCCCGTGTAGCTTTGATTCTCTCTGGGGTCATCGATATTCCGGGGATCAGCGATTGAAGGAGAAAGAGATGACTGCCCACTGCTTTCACCTGGTAGCGCCAAAACCTTCAGCTTCTGGTCTCTGTAGATGCCCTTGACGCCATACGTCCTGGCAATCTTCTCCAGCTTGTCGCCGGATACCGTCAAGGCGCTCCAAGGCAGGATATGGAAGCGATCCTCTGACGGCGCAACGTCGCTCAGATTGCCGTCATGAAGGACTATCACCTTCAGATCTTTTCCGCCTTGTTTTTCCAGGCTGTCCTCGATTCCGTTGCTGTTAAGATCATTGGGGTCGCGAATGGTAAGGGTTGCTGATTCGTCCTTTGCCGCATTGCCGGATTTGTCAACAGCAACAATTGTAACCCTGTAGGCTCCGGGCGGCAGATTGGAGCCGCAGTATCCTGTGTATCTGCCGTCCTGATTCAGATCCAGCATGAGGTTCATGCGATTGCCGATATCGGCATAGACCATCTCTATGCTGCCTGCATCATGGACAAAAGCATTGATCTCGCTTCTGGGAGCGCCGACCTTCAGCGCCGAGGGGCTTATGCTCACTCCATAAATAACCGGAGGCATACCATCATCCGCATTTGGCTTGAAGTAGCTTTCATATTCCTTCTCAAACCAGATGCTGGCCTTGTTGTTATCGAGCGCATTTTGCACTGGGAAAGCAGCCGCACAGCTAAGCAGACCGGCCAATAGAATAAAATAGGCAAATGAGCTGGAGTTCACGCTTAACCCCAGTTATTCATTTCCAAGATTCTTATATTTGCTGGTGCCGACAACCTCAATTTGCATGGCATCCGGGAAGGTCTCGGTGACTTCTCCTAAAGTGGCTACAATATCGACCCTGTAGACGCCGGCTGCCGCATTGGCATTCCAAATGCCGGCAAACTCATCTCCGTCAGACTTGATGCGTTTCATTATAACCCTGGAAACTGTATCTCCGGAAGGGCTCAATACCTGGGCCGATACAGTGAAACCTTTTTCCGCCGCGCTTTTTTGTGCCTGAGATGTGGAGCCGATCTTCACCACGCCACCGGTGCTGCTCAGGTCGGCATATCCCTGCGGCGAGCCAAATCCACAGGTAGCGCACCCTTTAATGGTCAGAATAGTCTCGCTCTCGTTTTGGCTAACGTTTTCCGCCGAGCTTATATTTTTCTCTTCGAAGACCGCAGTTATCTGGACAACATCTCCTATCTTTGCGGGATTGGGCTTGGCATAAGCCTTCTGCATAGCGATGTTAAGATGAGGCGAATTGGCCTGCCAATCCTGCCAGGAGTAAATTCTGGCATCATAATCCAGTAGATTCAGGGCAAGCCAGATCATGGAAGCCTTGACGCCGGTATTGGTGTAGACTACAACAGGCCTATTCTTATCAAGAGTTGAGAACAGCTCTTCCAGGTCCCCCAAACCCCTGATCCTTTTGCCGTCCAGAACTCTATCATAAGGAATATTAACGCTTCCAGGTATCGATCCGGCTTCATATTCCTTGGCGGTTCTGGCATCTATGATCTGAGGCGTGCCGCTATGCACGAACTCATAAGTGGCCAGAAGATCGGCCTTTATGGCAGGAGCATAGCTCTGGGAGGGCAAAGACGCAGGCTGTGTTACCGTGGGCTGCATGGCTGCCACCCAGTCGTCAATGCCTCCGTCCAGCAGTTTGACATTCTCATGGCCCAGATACAACATTATCCAGTAAACATAAGTTGCCGCCGAAGGCCCTCCGCCGCATGGCTGGCATTCGCCGTAAATGAGGACCGCATCATCCTGAGATATGCCTGCCTCTCCTAAAACCGCAGCCATCTCGGATACGGGCTTGAGAGCTGCCCCCGGACCTAAAAATTTGGTATAAGGAATGCTTATAGCTCCAGGAATATACTCTGTGGGGTTCGGGCTGATATCGATAATTATCCCAGAATCATTGGCGCCCTCCAGGGGCACAAGCACAGAGGCAAAGCTATCTGAAGAGCTTTCCACTGTTTGCAAGGACGGATTGTTCTGCCGGGAATACTGGGGGGTGATAAGGCCATTGGCACTGGACATCACCACTGCTGTTGCATTCTCCTTGCCCAGGAACACCGCCCACTCGTTATTCAGCACGTCCTGCTGAGCTGTGGGCGATCCGCCTTTGCAGGCGGAGCATTCTCCATTAACGCTGGATGCGGCTCCTGCAAATATCGCCATCAAGAGCAGGATGCACATGGCAATCCTAGATATCTTCATGCCTTTGCCTCGATCCAATCAAGCCGTAGTATTAGTCGCATCCGCCTTAATAGCCTTGCCTAAGGCGGCCTGGTTATATAGATAATTCTCATAGGAGTAAAGCCGGGCATCATAGCCCTGGAGTGTCAGGGCAAACCAGACCACGGATCCCTTCAAGCCGGTATTGGTGTAGACTACCACGGGCCGGTTCTTGTCGAGGAAGGCAAAGACCCGCTCCAGCACGGCTTCGTCCCTGATTTTGCTATTGATGATGACGCTCTCATAGGGAATGTTGATTGCACCGGGAATAGAGCCCGCTCCGAACTCCTGCATGGTTCTCGCATCCACGATCTGGGCCGAGCCGCCCAACACGTAGTTGTAATCAGCTGCAAAATTCGGATTGATTTGTGCGGTGTAGGTCTTGGCTGGCAAGATCGCCGTCTCTGTGGCCGTCGGCTTTCCGGCTAATGCCCAATCCTTAACAGTTCCATCCAGCACTCTTACATTCTCCTGACCAAGGGATCTCATGATCCAGTAGACAAAGGTCGCCGGCGCGGGTCCTCCACCACAGGGCATGCATTCGCCATAGACGACCACGGGGTCGCCCTGGGAAATTCCGGCATCTCCCAGCATCTTTGCCAGCTCAGCCTCCGATCGCACATATGTGCCGTTGAGAAGGAATTTGGTATAAGGAATGGCAACCGATCCTGTGATGTGTTCTGTGGCATTCTCGCTGATGTCCAGCAAGACCACGGGGTCAGTGACCTCGTTAATAGGAGCTAACATGCTCTTGGCCTTTGTGCTGCGCACAATGGAAGCGTTTTCCTCCGCGATTTTGCGCTGCTCGGCCTTCTTTGCCGGGCTTTCGGAGGCGTTGTTCGTCTGGACATTTGTTTCATTGGTTTTATTGAAGCCGGCGAGGGGCTGTTTCCAGATTCCCACCCGGTTCTTCTGAGCCGTGCTCAAACCCGGCATGACTTCCGTCTTTTCCGCATCAGGGTTGCCGATCTGATCCAGCGCCTTTTGGCCAGACCAGCCTGAATCGCCCTTGCAGGCATCGCAATAGGCTTCGCCCCCGTATGCTGCATTTGCCAGCATCAGTAACGCCAATAGCGCTAAGATGCCCACTCCCGCTAAACAGGACCCCAAAATTGATCTGAATGCCGTCATTATCTCCCCTTTTTAATACATTTAATTTAAATCATGAAATAAGCTCAGGAAGAGGCAAAGCCGCGCCGTGCGGCAACCTTGACCTCCCCCAACGTCTCTTTCAGCTCATACCCTCGCGCATCTTTTGCGCTCAGGACAATATCATACCTTCCCGGTTCCAGCAGAGCCGTGGAGAAGGCTCCTTGATAAAAATCACCGGACAAAACCAGTCGGCAATAGCCTTGTGCTTCCAATCCATCTTGATAAGCGCGAGCTGTTACCTGCAAGAGATCATGCCTGGACTGCAACTTGGCCTTAATGGCGATGCTGTCACCCACTCGTGCCTCGCTTGGAGTCATCTCCTTTTCGAGGATGGCAATTTGCTTGACCTGGCCGCCCATGATAGGATACTGATCTTTGCCGGCCTCGCTGATCAGATAGGGCTCATCCCCAATGCCGTCCTTGCCGGGTGTGTCTTGCCCGGGCCCTTGCATCTCATCCGGGCCACGGTAGTCGCTCCAGAGGTTCCCGCCCTTGGGATATTGTGCGTTCCAGATGTTTATTCCTCGATCGTCGGCTTGAATGACATTGTCGGCCAGGCGGTTGCCGTAGATTTTGTTTTTGCTCGACTCCAGGAATATTCCTGTCTGGCTTTCGGAGATGTTGTTATAAATGATGGTATTGCCGTCCGATTGGCTCTGTATCTGCATTCCATAGCGCCCATTGCCTCTTATCACATTTCCGCTAACGGTATTTTGACCTGACTCTTCCATAAGGGTCATTCCCGCCACCACGTTATCCTCCATGGTGTTGTTGATAATGAGATTGCCCGTGCAGTTGATGCGCAGATCCAAACCGGAGTTGGTATTTCTGGACAGGTCGTTCTTTTCTACCAGATTTTCGGCGCAATCGGTGAACATGTAAAGGCCGTACATATTTCCCTGCAGCACGTTTCCTCTTATGGTATTATTGCGGCAGGAGGGAAAGAGATTGATGCCGTAAGCGCCGTTGCCGTAGGCCGCATTGTTTGTGATGAGATTGTCGTTGGAGTTGGAAAGGTATATCCCATACCAGCCCTCTCCGACTATGCCGTTAAAGCTGGCATTGTTTCCCGTGATTGTATTCCCATGGGAAAAGAGCAGGGCAATGCCGGGCTGAGCACAGTGGATTACGGTGTTGTTGGCAATAGTGCATCCCGACACATAGTTGAGCTTTATTCCATAAAAACCGTCTCGGACCAAAAAGCCGCTGATACGGACGTCGTTCGCATCTATGTTTACACAGGCGTCCCTATTTCCAGCCTGGATAACTGCACCGTTCCCCTCCAGGTTCAGGCTTTTTTGAATGGTTATTTTGTCGTAGACTCCCGGACCAACCTGCAGGGTATCGCCGGGGGAAGCGGCATCAATCGCAGCTTGCAGATTCGAGCTTACCTGTATCGTAGCACCGTTCGCGATGGAAGTGATCAGCAAGGCGGCGGACAAGATGCAAAAGGCTATAGTTCTCAAGCGATCCACCTTCATTAGAAGCTGTCGTGAGGTTAATAAAGCTAACGTAGATCTATCTATCATGTAGACGAAAGATTGCCTACATAAGATACATATGAACGTAAGTCTTTTTATTGGTTCGATCACAGGTACTCTGGTGGAGGAAATGAATTTGAGATATTTGTACGCAATTATGGGCATATTTCTGCTGCTGGCCGCCACTGCTTCCGCAGGGAGCTTTACAGCAGAGATGGACGTTGATACTTATGTGGATGCTGATAGTGCCAATCAGAGCTTTGCAGATAGCGATCTACTCTGGGCCGCTTCCCAGGGGGCAGAGCCCAAAGCCCTGGTCTACTTGAGCTTCATCAATCTTCTCGGCTCGCAGGGAATCTTCAAGCCGGAGCAGATCGCTTCGGCAACACTGACACTTGATGCCGCAAAGGTAGACAAGCCCGGCAAGATCAAGGCTTACTACTTGCATGGAGAGGCTTTGGATACAATGACCTGGTATGACAAACTGGATTATAATGCAGAGGTATCCTCTTCCCCAGAAGATGTTGAAAAAGTGGGAAGCTACACATTGGATGTGACATCGATCATCAAGAAGGCGGTGGAGACCTGCACGGAAGGGTGCGGCTACTCCATTGTATTAGTGGCAGAGGATAACGCCACAGTAGGATTTGCATCCAGTGAGACTTCTGGAAATGGGCCTGTCCTTAAGTATGAAACAGAAGAGTGAATCAGAAGAGATGATCTTGTTTGGCAGGGGGGATTTTATACCCCTTCTGCCCCTAAGGTAGCTGATGCGTTCTACCATGCCTCGCATTGCGGTCGCCGCTCTCGTCCTCGCGCTCATCCTTCTCTTTAGCATAGCTGTGGTATTTTCCAGTGGCGTTGCCGCTACTGGGAAAAATGCCACGGATGTCGCAGAGGTCATTTTCATCAAGTCCCCAGGATGCACGAAATGCGCGGCGGCAGAGAGAACTCTGGAGAAGATCGGGCGGGATATGCCCCTCAATGTCACTGGTTACTACTATTATACAGAGAGTGGACATCGCATCATCAAGCAGTATCGGGCCAAGGATGTTCCTGCCATCATAATCGGAATGCAAGTCATAAACTATAGGGATTATGAGGGAGATAATGCCTTGCTGGAAAGCCTCATCAAAGGTGCCCTGGCCAACCGGACCCCCCCTCCCCCTGCGGCATTCACCCTGCCCGGCAATGAGAGCACAAAGCAGAACTTCAGCGCAGGCTCTGCCAATGGCTTAAGCCTGAATTTGCAGGAGATATCCCTTTACACCATCTCTGCCGTTTTAGGCGCGGGCCTGGTGGCGGGCTTCAATCCCTGTCTACTGGGCATCCTGGTCTTCCTGGCGGCATCCGTCCTCTCCTCCAAGGGGAAGAGGCGGGAACTGGTGATGATGGTGGTGTCCTTTTCCTTTGGCATCTTCGCCATGTACTTTCTCTTTGGCCTGGGCATGCAGCAACTGTTGCAGACCGAGGCGATTGCCAGTGCCTTCCGCTATATCCTGACCGCTTTTCTCTTGCTGGCCGGCCTCTCCCAGGTTTGGGACGCGCTGCGGCTAAAGCAAGGACGTCCGTCCCTCTTTCGCACGGACTGGGCGCTCAAGTACTTCCAGGCCGGGGTTGATAAGGGCCGCTTCAGCTCGTATTTCTTGATCGGGGCGCTCTTCTCTCTGGTCAAGGCCCCCTGTGTGGTCGCCATCTACTTCGCGATACTGGATCTTCTCTCGGCGAGAAGATACTTTGAGGGCGCAACCTATCTATTCTTCTTCAACCTGGGGGTAATTCTGCCCATCATAATCCTGGGCGGGGCAATTGCTCTGGGCATGAGCCCTGAGCAGGTGGACTCATTCCGCAAGGATCACAGAGTGGGAATGAGGCTGGCAACAGGCCTGGCCCTTCTGGCGCTGGCACCTCTTATCTACTGGCAGCTTATTTGAAGAGAACCTTCCTCGGCAAAAGGATTAAAATAGAGCGATTGCTCACCTCCTTTTCGAGGTGAATCTTTTTGTTTTTAGTTGGAGAGGCTCTCCTAGGAAAGGAGCCTGAGATTGCACATATCGATCTGATTATCGGAGATAAGGAGGGGCCGGTAGCCACGGCCTTTGCCTCCGGTCTCGCGCAGCTTTCGGCAGGGCACACGCCCCTTTTAGGTGTTATCCGGCCCAATCTGCCGCCCAAGCCGTCCACACTCATCGTACCCAAAGTAACTGTGAAGAACATGGATCAGGCCGCCCAGATCTTCGGCCCGGCCCAGATGGCGGTGTCCAAGGCGGTGGCGGATGCGGTAGCTGAGGGCATAATTCCTAAGGACAAAGCTGAGGATCTGCTGATAATAGTATCCGTGTTCATTCATCCCCAGGCCAAGGATTACGACGCCATCTATCGCTACAATTACGGAGCCACCAAGCTGGCCCTGGAGCGGGCCATGGCCGGATTCCCGGATGTGGATCTGATGCTCTACGAGAAGGATCGGTCCACCCATCCCATCATGGGCTTCCGGGTCACCCGGCTCTGGGATCCGCCCTACCTGCAGGTGGCCTTTGATCTGGTGGATGTGGCCGAGGTGCGCCGCGTGCTCACGGCTCTGCCGGAAAGCGATCACATTCTCATCGAGGTGGGAACGCCCCTGGTCAAGATGCTGGGAATCAGCGTGGTCAAGGAGATTCGCGCCATTCGGCCGGGTGCCTTTGTCATCCTGGATCTGAAGACTCTGGATACCGGCAACTTAGAGGTGCGCCTGGCAGCAGACTCCACTGCAGACGCCGTAGTCATTTCAGGCCTTGCCCCCAAGAAGACGCTGGAGCTGTCCATTCGAGAGGCCAGGAAGACCGGTATTTACAGCATCATCGACATGCTCAATGTGCCAGATCCGCTGGCCGTCCTGAAGGGCCTCGAAGTTTTGCCGGACGTGGTTGAGCTTCACAGGGCCATAGACATGGAGAAGAGCGCACACGCCTGGAATGACATTCGTGATATTCAGGCCCTGGGCAACGAGGGACGCAGGCTGCTGGTGGCTGTGGCGGGCGGCATTCGCGTGGATACCGAGGGCGCAGCTCTGGCGGCAGGCGCGAACATCCTGGTCGTGGGCCGGGCCATTACCCGTTCCAAGGATATTCGCGACATGGCCGAGCAGTTCCTGACAGGCCTCAAACAGACGGAGATCGACCAGTACCGGGTCATGACGGACTTCTGAAGATCGAAGATCCTGGATGATCCGATCTTTTTTCTTTTTATTGACAATATTATTGGCTGCAGTTAGGCTTTTTTTTGGCTGGGTCAACAGCTCGAAGGGCGATTTCGGCCTTGGAGCGTTTTTAAATTCGTCTTTGTGCGTTCTTTGTGAGCTCTGTGTCTTTGTGGTTGATGGTCGTAGTAGGGGCTTAAGCTGCTACGGACGACGACTTTTCACCACAAAGGCACAAAGAACACAAAGGACGCACAAAGAACGACTAAAAACTACGGCTTACGAACGGCCACCACAGAGACACAGAGCGCACAGAGGACTCACAGAGCGATTTTATTTTAGTTCGTGTTTTCTGCTTTTGGGCCATTTTAAACAGCAATCTGCGTTATTTTTACTATTATTATCGTTATCATTCGGCGTCGCCGAGGCCATCGATGTGCAGGTCGGTCCCGTGGCCCAGCCTAGCGGAGCGGTCCTCCTGGTGGTGGATGGTCTCGGCGCGTCTTACGTTTATCCGGAGCAGCGCGCCTATGCCCTGGACGGCGCGCCTATCGTTGGGGCCGTGCTCTTCAACCTCACCGGGGGCGGGGCGCGGGCCTTGGACGTACGGGTGCCCGTGCCCGAGACCACCAAGAGCCACAGCGTTCTCATCACGGGAAATTCGGGAACGGACCCGGACCATCTCGGCCCCACCATCTTCGACGCGGCGCACTCGAAGGGCTACCTCTGCCTGGCCGTGCTGGAGCGGGGTGATGCCATGCCCGTCTTGCAGGAGATGGACGGCGTTCTCTATCTGGGCGACAACTCCCTGCACGGGGCACAGCCTATTCCCGGCTTTCGCGCCGGAGCGCCTGCGGGCCTGAGATACCGCTTTCAGGTGTGGCGGGACAGGTTTGCCCGGTACTCTGCGCCCCAAGGCGTTGCGGGCTACGCCGGCTACGATGCCTGGGCACTGGACGCGGCAGCGGACACTGTCCAGAATCTCTCCAGCCGGCACTTCATCATGCTGGTGAACGTGGGAGCGGTGGACAGCGCCGGACAGAACCTGGGCGCGGACGGCTACCGCCAGACGGCGCAGGCCCTGGACGTGCCGCTGGGCCGCCTGGCAGAGATCTGCCGCCAAAATAATGTGCTGCTGGCCGTCACCGCCGACCACGGCATGGTCTTTCCTTCAGCGACGGGCAAGGGCGGGCACTCGGCTGAGAAATATGCGGCGAAGCCGGAGGCCCTGCGCGTCCCCCTGATCTTCCTGGGGCCGGGAGTGGAGGAGCTGAACCTGGGCGGCCGCTGGTCGGAGATGGACATCGCCCCCACGTTGCTCAGCATCTTGAATATCTCAGGCAACCTCTCCAGGGAGGGCAAGAGCATGCCCATCCGTGCGGGCTTCGATCTGCGGGTCACGGGGTCTCCCGGGGCCCTGGAGCTGTGGCGCGACGGGGCGTGGCTGGCCAATGGCACCACGGGGGAGAACTGCTTCCGGGGACTGCCGCGCGGGCAGTACATCCTCAAGGCGGGCGGACAGGAGTGGGAGGTAATGGTGAACGGGGATGCAGCGATGGATCTGACAGGGAAGGCTGCGCCCGAGGGAGATTGGAAGAGAATAATCGGAATCATACTGATACTGGCCATTAACCTGGCCGGAATTGCCATTATTGTGAGGATCTGGAAGAAAGGAGACTGAATCAGCCATCCCCCTGCAACATAACGCCGGAGAACTTTATCGCAGAATAGTGCTTGAGATCGACGATCGTAGTTGCCAGGCTTCGCGCCCTTCGCGGCTTCGCGTGAGATTCAACCGGGTCCGGTTTCACGCGAAGGCGCGAAGCCGCGAAGTCAAAACATTGGTTTATTTCGATCTCGCTGTACTAGGATCTTAAATACGCAGTTCTCCCGAGATCACCGGGAGCTTAACAGACATCAGCCAGCTCCACTTTAAGGATCTCAGAATCGGAGCATAACATCAGATCTTGGCTGAGAACTTCTATTACAAGCTCAATTGCCTCCTTTATGTTTGCCAGAGCTTCCTCTTTCGTTTCGCCCTGACTTATGGCTCCTGGCAATTCAAGGCATCGAACCGTGAAACCTCCCTCGTCCTGCGGTTCGAGTATGACTGTGTATTTCATTGTGAAAATAGTTGATGGAAGTTGTATTGTATTTATTACAGGGCACACAACCGAGTGCATCGGCCAATTCAAAAGTCAGAGAGTCAAAGAATTGGAACGTTATGTAGGGCTGCACACTTTGCATGGCACATACCCTTGGTTTCGAGCATCCTGAGAGCTGTTGAACCTGATCTCGTTTGCCGGACTTATTTTCTCAGCCCACTGGCAGCAAGAATAGTGATATTTCAGGGATGATTTACTGCCAACAAGCGAATCATCAGAACATGACCTGAAATCTATGTCGCCTGGAGCATCTTTTTTGCAGGCGGTTGACGGGTAGGTCCCATTCCACCAGGTGGCCGGATCAAATTCATTATAGGACTTACGCAGTTGGAGTCATAGACAATGAATAATTAGGATATTTTATATATTCGCGTATAGCCCCACGAATGATTTTCCGCTTAGATTCGAACCAACTTGCTCTCGTCCTAAGTCTTTCTACTTCAAATCTGAGA
>JAPKYA010000006.1 GCA_026394565.1 Methanothrix sp. | reverse complement strand
AAGCCATTCTTTCGCCCAGGGTTCCATATTCCATAGATAGGGGATATACTATTATAAATAACTTGCTGTTAATAGGAGAGAAATCGGATGCAACAAGTGAGATTGAAGAAAATATGTTCCCTAATTAAGAAAAGTTAAGGTTATTAGTTCTATTCAGGACCACACATTTTTTCTGCCACACCAAAAAAGATAATACCATCCACATCAACAAATTGATGCCAGTGGAGGAATCTCATCGCTAAATGTTCCCTTGCAAGGGGTAATCGATGCGCATTGCCACCTTGACTTCAAGCAGTTCAGCAAAGATCGCGAAGCAGTACTGGACAGTGCCCGAAAATCGGGCGTTGTGCACATGATCAACTCGGGTGTGGACTATTCCACCAATGCCAGGTCCCTGGAACTGGCCAAGACGTACGATTTCATCTCTGCCACCCTGGGGCTCTCCCCCAATACTTTGCAGAGCATAAAAGAGCCGGAGCTCAAGATGCTTTTTGAGCAGATAGAGAACAACGCTGGCCAGGCCGTAGGCATCGGCGAGGCGGGACTGGACTACTATCACTGCAAGGACGCGCCGGCAAGGGAGCGCCAGGCAAAGGTCTTCAGCAGAGTAGTAGAGCTGGCCGGGTCCCTCGACAAGCCTTTAGTCATTCATTCCCGCGATGCCGAGCAGCCCGCTCTGGAGATGGTAAAACACCTGGACAAGGTAGTCTTCCACTGCTTCAGCGGAACAATTGGAACTATGAAAGAGGCCATTGATAGGGGATTTTATATCTCTTTGGCCACCAATCTCTGCCGATCCGGACACCATCAGATCCTGGCTAAGAATATATCACTGGACCGTTTGCTGGTGGAGACCGACAGCCCCTTCCTTTCACCCCGAGGAGGCAGAAATGAACCCTCCTTTGTTCTGGACTCCGTTCGACTTATTGCCAGGATCAGAGGCTTAGAGCCGCAAGAGATCGCCCGGATAACTGCAGATAATACCAAAAGAATTTATAACATCTAATCCAAGTCTATCAAGAAAGGGTCAACATGAATCGAATACCAATACAGTTCGAGCATATCATGAGTTACCTGGGCTCCAAGAAGGAGAAGGGGAGAAAGAAGATCGGACTGCTCGTGGATGGGCCCAATATGCTCAGAAAGGAGTTCCAGATGGATCTGGAGGAGATCCGGGACATCCTCAAGGATTACGGCGACATCAAGATGGGTAAGGTTTTCTTAAATCAGTACGCCTCGGAGAAGCTGGTTGAAGCGGTGGAAAATCAGGGCTTTGAGCCGGTGATATGCACCAGCGACGTGGATGTGAGAATGGCCGTAGAGGGCGTGGATATGATCTACAATCCAGTCATCGACACCCTGGCGCTCGTCACCCGTGATGCGGATCTAAAGCCGGTGCTCATGAAGGCCATGGAACACGGCAAGGAGACCATCATCTTCGGGGCAGAGCCCGGATTCTCAGTGGCTCTGCGTAACTCCGCAGATTATGTCATAGTGCTTCGCGATGGCCAATACGTACCGGAATGATTTACTGCCAAGGAGTTAAATTGAAACCATTTCAGGCCATGATAGGTGGAAGGGAGGACTTCAGACGCCGGGATCCGTGGGGAGAGCCGCAAACTCCGGGCAGCGGCTGGAAGAGCCGCATACCTTCCGGACTGCCTGTAACCTATTCGGGCCTAATATTATTAATATGCATAGTGGTATTCTTCATCAGCATAATTCTTCCTTCCTTTGTATACAACTACCTGGCCTTAAATCCGGACTATGTAATGCAGCGGCCTTGGACGCTTATTACGTATATGTTCGTGCATGCCGACTTCAACCACATATTCTGGAATATGCTCTTTCTCTTCTTCTTTGGCATGGAACTGGAAAGGCGCGTGGGAGAGAAAAAATTCCTGCAGATCTATATTCTCTCAGGGATAGTGGCGGCGCTGGGCCAGATGATGATATCCAGCGGCTCCATGGTGGGAGCGAGCGGAGCGCTCTTCGGGGTGATGGGCTGCCTGGCCATAATTGCCCCCGAGATTCGCATACTGCTCTTCTTCGTGATACCGATGAGCATTCGTGGTGCAGTCGTGCTATTCGCCCTGATTGATTTCCTGACCTTAGGTTCAGCGGACAACATTGCCCATATGGCCCATATCGTGGGGCTATTAGTTGGATTAGCCTATGGGCAAACGATGATGAGAACGCTGAAATAGTATTTAGTTTCATCGTATAATTAATATCATTTTTTAAAATGTTCTTTAAGGCGAGACGAATCACTCCAATTTTGCTACAAAAAGAAAATATATATAATTAATTGTTGAGCATAATAAGGCAATGAGTTGCAGCTTAATAGCTCAGTGCATGATTATATTAAATTAATTTCCTATGCAGTGGACCATCCTGCATTTGGACCAATCTTTTTATACTTCAAGATACGTATTAAAAATGGGAATGTAGCAAGAAGGCGATGCAAAATAATGATGTCGATAGCAAAGGGATCGGTCGGCACAATTGTTGGTGAGACCAATCCATTAGCATTTAAGTTCATTATAAACAAAGAGGTAGGTCGAGGCACTTACATCAAGGCCAAAGCCGACGGGAGGGAATGGGCCCTCGCCCAGGTGGAGGACATCAAGCGGTCCAACTCCGCCTACAGCGTAAACCAGCTTAATGATGCCGCCAGAAATTATGATTCCAGAGAGATGATGATAGCCGAGGCCAGGGTTATCGGCGTGACAAGCAACGGCAAGCTGCATCTTCCCACCAGCCCCGCCCGGCCGGGAGATCCGGTCTTCATAGCCGATGAAAAACTGATCAAGGCAACGCTGGGCCTCGCCAAGGGAGATATGTACATAGGCATGTTGCAGGGCTATGATATCCGGGTGGAGCTGGACGCCAATACCCTGGTACAAAAGCACTGCAGCGTGCTCGCCAAAACCGGTTCGGGAAAATCCTACACTGCAGCCGTGATTTTAGAAGAGCTGCTGGAAAGAAAGGTGGCTCTGCTCATCATCGATCCTCACGGCGAGTACGCCTCCATGAAGGAGCCCAACAAAGTGGGCGACTTTTCCAGATATAAGGTCAAGCCGCGGGGCTATGATGCCACCATCTACACTCCCGGAGAGATGGCCATGAACCCGAGAGCCGACCGGCCTTTTCGCTTTAACGGACTGAACATGTCTGCCCGGGAGGTGGCGAAGATGATTCCCCACGAGAGCAGCAGCAGCGGCCAGTTGGGATTGCTCTACGAGGCCATCAGTGCCCTGCGGGCGGAGACGGATGCCTATACCCTGGAGGATGTCATAGAGCAGGTGGTACGCAGCAATTCCAAGGTGAAGTGGAATTTAGTAGGCCAGCTTGAGTCGCTCCTGGAGCTGGGGCTCTTCTCCGGGGCGGAGACGCCGGCGGAGGAGCTTTTGCGACCCGGCAGGGCCGCGGTCATCGACATGACCGGCATACTCCCTGAACTGCAGTCCATGATCGTATCTCGGCTCTTAACAGACGTCTTTGAGGCCAGAAAGCGCAGGCTGATCTCGCCGGGAATGGTGGTGGTAGAGGAAGCCCACAACTACATCCCGGAGCGGGGCACAGGAAACGCCGCTTCCACCAGCATTGTGCGCACCATTGCCGCTGAAGGCAGTAAATTCGGCCTGGGGCTGAGGATCATCAGCCAGAGGCCGGCCCGTGTGGACAAGAACGTCATCTCCCAGTGCAACACTCAGATCATTATGAGGGTC
>JAPKYA010000092.1 GCA_026394565.1 Methanothrix sp. | reverse complement strand
CTTTATCTTAAACTTCGCGAGGCGTATTATGGGCAAGAGGAAGAAGATAGCAGAACGTGTAACGACTCTGATGGACAAGCCTGAGTTTATCCGGAACATCGGCATCGTGGCACATATTGATCACGGTAAGACAACCCTTTCTGATAACCTTCTGGGAGGCGCAGGCATGATCTCCATGGACCTGGCAGGCAAGCAGCTCTTCATGGATTTCGATCCCCTGGAGCAGGCCCGAGGAATCACCATCGATGCGGCCAATGTATCCATGGTTCACGAGATAGACGGCAAAGAATATCTGATCAACATGATCGATACTCCCGGCCACGTGGACTTCGGGGGCGATGTCACTCGCGCTATGCGGGCAGTCGACGGCGCAGTGGTTGTAGTGGATGCAGTAGAGGGCGCCATGCCCCAGACGGAGACCGTGCTGCGGCAGGCTCTGAAGGAGGGTGTTCGGCCGGTCCTTTTCGTCAATAAAGTGGACCGCATGATCAACGAGCTGAAAGTTGAGCCGAAAGAGATGGCCATGCGCCTGGGCAAGGTCATTGACAATGTCAACAAGCTCATCCAAGGAATGGATGAAGAGAAATACAAAGCCGGCTGGAAGCTGGATGCAGCTAAGGGAAATATCGCCTTCGGTTCGGCTCTCTACAACTGGGCCATCAGCGTGCCCCAGATGAAGAAGACGGGAATCGGCTTTGATCAGGTCGTCGAATACTGCCGGGCAGGAAAGATGAAGGAGCTGGCCGAGAAGGTCCCCCTTTATATAGCCGTAAACGATATGGTCGTCAAGTTCCTGCCCAGTCCCATTGCTGCCCAAAAGGAGAGGGTCAAGGTCATTTGGCACGGCAATTGGGATAGCCCCGTGGGCAGAGCCATGGCAACATGTGACCCAAAAGGTCCCGTCGCTTTCATGATCAATAAGTTGAAGATAGACCCGCATGCCGGTGAAGTGGCCACGGGAAGGCTCTTCTCAGGAACCCTGCACCGCGGAATGGAGCTTTTCGTATCCGGCGTGGTTGATACCAACCGCATTCAGCAGACGGGCATTGTCATGGGCGCGGAGAGGGTTGAGGTAGAGGAGATTCCTGCCGGAAACATCGCGGCAGTCACTGGTCTGCGAGATGCCATCGTAGGATCTACCATCTCTTCGGAACAGGACATGACGCCCTTCGAGCAAATCAAGCACGTCTCCGAACCGGTCATGACCGTAGCCGTCGAGGCCAAGAACACCCGCGACCTGCCCAAGGTGGTAGAGGTCTTAAGGCAGATCGCCAAGGAAGATCCTACCCTGCAAGTTACCATCAACGAGGAGACAGGCGAGCACCTACTGGCCGGCATGGGCGAGCTGCACCTGGATGTCACTGTGACCAGGCTGCAGCGCGATCGCGGCGTGGAGCTGAAGACATCTCCGCCCATAGTAGTATATCGTGAGTCTATCGGCGGCAGAGCAGGACCAGTGGAAGGAAAGTCACCCAACCACCACAACCGCTTCTACATCGAGTTTGAGCCCCTGGAACAGGGCGTGATCGAGTCCTTGAAAGAGGGCAAGGTCAGCATGAAGATGGAGGAGGTCGAGCGCAGGAAGGTTCTCATCGATAAAGGCATGGGAAAAGATGAGGCGAAGAGCATTGTCGGTTACTTCGGCACCAACGTCCTGCTCAACATGACCAAGGGCATCCAGTACCTGAGAGAGACCATGGAGCTTATCTTAGAGGGCTTCGAGGAGGCGCTGAAGAACGGCCCCATCTGCAGGGAACCCGCGCAGGGCATAAAAGCCAAGCTCGTGGATGTAAAGCTGCACGAGGACGCCGTGCACCGCGGCCCCGCCCAGGTCATTCCCGCGGTCAGGCAGGCCGTGCAAGCGGGAATACTTATGGCGGATCCGGTTTTATTGGAGCCCTTCCAGAATGTCTATATACAGGTGCCTCAGGATCAAATGGGTGGAGCCATGTCTGAGATCCAGGGTAGGAGAGGCGTTATCCTGAACATGGACAGCCAGGGCGATATGATAATCCTTAAATCCAAGATGCCTGTCGCTCAGATGTTCGGATTCTCCGGGGCCATAAGGTCGGCCACCGAAGGGAGAGCTCTCTGGTCCTCGGAGTTCGCTGGCTTTGAGCCCTTGCCTGCCAACCTGCTACAAGATACAGTCAAGCAGATTCGGACCAGAAAGGGCCTGAAGCCGGAGATGCCCAAGCCTTCCGATTATCTGAAGGTCGTTTGAGCGCGGCCTTCGAAAAGATGAAATACTGAAAAATATGGATAGTGCCAGTTGGAGGAGATAAATTATGGCAGAAGCAAAGCCACATCTCAATCTAGCATTCATTGGACACGTCGACCACGGCAAGTCGACGACCGTAGGCAGATTGATGTTCGAGACGGGGGCTGTAGATGCTCACGTCATTGATGAGTACAGGAAAGAAGCCGCATCCAAGGGAAAGGCGACCTTCGAGTTCGCCTGGGTCATGGATAGCCTGAAGGAAGAGCGCGAGAGGGGCGTTACCATTGATATCGCCCATCACCGCTTCGATACCGCTAAGTTCTACTTTACAGTGGTGGACTGCCCCGGTCATAGGGACTTCGTAAAGAACATGATCACCGGTGCCAGCCAAGCCGATGCTGCTGTGCTGATCGTAGCCGTCCCGGACGGCGTCATGGCTCAGACCAAAGAGCACGTCTTCCTTTCCAGGACACTGGGAGTCAGCCAGCTGATCGTGGGCATGAACAAGATCGATGCCACCACCCCACCCTTCGACGAGAAGAGATTCAACGAGGTCAAGGAAGAGGTAAGCAAGCTGCTCAAGATGGTTGGATTCAAGGTTGATGAAATACCCTTCGTGCCCATATCCGGCCTGATGGGAGACAACCTCGCCAAGCCCAGTGAGAACCTGAAATGGTACAAGGGCCCAACCCTGCTGGATTCCTTGAATAACCTCAAGGTGCCCCAGAAGCCGACCAACCTGCCGCTGCGCGTACCGGTACAGGACGTCTACACCATCTCCGGTGTGGGCACAGTGCCTGTAGGCCGCGTCGAGACGGGCGTCATGAGAAAGAATGATAAGATCATCTTCGAGCCCGCCGGAGTCTCTGGCGAGGTCAAGTCCATCGAGATGCATCACGAGGAAGTCCAAGAGGCTTTCCCCGGCGACAACATCGGATGGAACGTGCGCGGTGTCGCCAAGAACGACATTCGTCGCGGTGACGTCTGCGGATCGGTAGCTAAGCCTCCGACCGTGGCCAAGGAGTTCAAGGCCCAGATCGTAGTGTTGCAGCATCCCAGTGCCATATCGGCAGGATACACACCCGTGTTCCACTGCCATACAGCGCAAATCGCCTGCACCCTCACAGCGATCCTGGCCAAGCTGGACCCAAGGTCCGGAGCGGTCAAGGAAGAGAACCCTGCCTTCATCAAGGCTGGAGATGCGGCCATCATCATGGTAACTCCCTCCAAGCCCATGGTCATTGAACCGGTGAAGGAGATCCCTCAACTGGGAAGGTTTGCCATTCGAGATATGGGCACGACCGTCGCGGCCGGCATGTGCATCAGCGTGGTACCACGCTAAATCAATTTTTTTGGTGTAAAACATGCAGAAGGCAAGAATTCGACTTTCCGGCACAAATCCCTTGATGCTGGACGATATATGCAGCCAGGTAAAGGGGATCGCCCAGAGAACTGGTGTTCACATGGCGGGACCAATCCCGCTGCCCACCAAACGAATGGTGGTTCCCTGCAGGAAGAGTCCTGACGGTGAGGGAACGGCCACCTGGGACCACTGGGAAATGAGAGTGCACAAGAGGCTCATCGATCTGGATGCCGACGAGCGGGCGCTTCGCCAGCTCATGAGGATCCAGGTTCCCAAGAATGTAAATATTGAGATTGTATTGGAAAGCTAAAACATTTAGGTAGGGTCTGCTTCCTTGGGAAGATGGCCCGCTAACCTATATTTTCCACAATTTTACTCACAATGGACTCGTAGTATAGTCTGGATAGAATAGAGGCCTCCGGAGCCTCGGACCCGGGTTCGAATCCCGGCGGGTCCGTTACATTTTTTTTATCTCGTATCAGAACGCGGCGGCACGACCACTAAGCCATCGTCGCTGATCGGA
>JAPKYA010000105.1 GCA_026394565.1 Methanothrix sp. | reverse complement strand
ATACGTTTTAAGCATTATATGCAATTGTGTTATAATCTTAAATAGTTATTGTTAGGCAGAAACAGGGGCAAAGGACTCCGCATTCATCCCCACCCTGAAGGATGGGGACTTCCCGCTTCGTCCTTCGCAATCCTACAAGTTTAAAAGCGCTCGAAAAGCTCAACCTATAGCAGCTCTAAAGGATCGCGGCCAGGTTCCTGAGCGGAAAGGTGCATAGTGACCGAGGCCCTCTCAGCGGCTGCGGTGCGGTTGAGCAGGATTGCGGGTGGTCGCTCGGTGGCCGGGATGTTCGTTGGCCTGGAGCTCCGGGGGACAAGGATTCAGCTTGGCGGTGCAGTCGGCAGGAATCCGATCGAGCAGGATGGCCGGGACGCCCGCACGCCAGGGGAGCCGGAGGCCCGCTTGGGCGGCTCTCGTTGCGGTCGCGCGGGATCGGGTGTGGCCGCTCGTGGCCCGGCATGCTTTCTAGCGGGGGCTGTGGGGGCGGCAGGGATGCAGCTAGGCGCTTACTTTTATGCTTCTAGCGGTGACTGTCGGCTCTGGGATGGGAAGATTCTCTTCTCTCAAGCCTTCCAGGTGGAATTCTATAGCTTCCTTCATCAGCTCCACAGTCTCTTCTTCCGTATCGCCGGCTGCTGCAACGCCAGGCAGGTCCGGGCAGTATGCAGAGTAATTCCCAACACCCTTTTCTATAATAATCGTATATCTAGTCATCTTCCTTCTCCATTATGCCGGCCTGCTTTAATATACTTTTCAGGGTCTTGGGATGAAGGTCCTTGTCAGGCCGACCGGTGATCGTCACCAGTCCTAATTTACATGGATGCTTGAATTGCCGATGGCTTCCTCTGGTCCTCGTTAAATACCAGCCATCTGCCTCTATAAGCTTGATAACATCCCTGATCCTCATCAAGTCTTCCTATTTTCTTTGATGGAAAAATAAACTTATGCTGACACATGCCCGCTGGTTTGTAGCTGCAGGGGTAGTTGGGATGCAGTCTGGTGGCGCGGCTGGCTAGCAGAAATCCGATCGAGCACGGATGGCATCGAAGCCCTCACGCCTGGGGGGCCGAAGGCCCGGTTGGCGGCATCGTTGTGGTCGGGCGGGATCGCGGCTAGGTCATGGATTGGAAGGAGCGCCGTGGGGGCTGAGCATCACTCTCCAGTCAACAGTCAGCTTCTTAACCTTATGAAGGAATTTAGCCCTGCGGTGGTTCATTGAAACGCCTAATGATATTTATCGATAATTCTAACATCTTCCGAGGATCGCGCAGGGAGGGCATCAAATTTGATTACCAGAAGTTAGTGGATTTCTTGGCGGATTCGGGCATTCAGAGGCTAGAAAAATACGACTTAACACGAGTCATAATGTACTGTGCTGTTGATAGATCTCAGCCGGATGATCGGGTCAGAGCCCAAGAAGCGCTATACTCCATCTTTAACAGTTTTATCAAGTTCGATGTCAAGACCTTTGACTTGAAAGTGGTCCAAGCCGCTAATGGTGACATCACGGATAAGTATGAGAAGGGAGTAGACGTGGCCTTGGTTACCGATCTACTATTGTTGGCATCACGAAATGCGTTCGACGTGGCTATCATATGCGCTGGTGATGCTGATTTCTTCCGAGCTGTCGAAGGCGTAAAAGAAATGGGAAAGGAGATATACATCGCAAGCTTTGATGATAGCTGCGCAACAAAGCTCAAGGATGCTTCATTAGGTTATATTTCTCTAACAATGCACTCAGCTAAAATTTAGTATTTTTTTAGCGGAGAGCGAGCATCTTACGGATGCCAAAGACCTTTTGGTTCACTCTCCGCGAGTTATTTCAAGCGCTACACAACGCATGTAAGATATAAAACTTTTGCGCTATAGGCCATAGACCGGATCCGGCCAGATCCCAGGCGCATAGGGACACGGTAGAAAGAGCCCGCTCGGTGGCTGAGCATGCTCGCTGGCCTGAGCTCCGGGGGACGGCAGGGATGCAGCTTGGCGACGCAGTCGGCAGGAATCCGATCGAGCAGGATGGCCGGGACGCCCGCACGCCAGGGGAGCCGGAGGCCCGGTTGGACGGCTGCGATGCGGTCGAGCGGGATCGCGGGCGGCATCGTGGCCAGCACAACCTGCGATGCAACGGAACCACTGAAATCACTTTTCATTCTCTATTTCACTTCTTCAATATCCGGGCCGCACGACCTATATCGACATTTGGCTAAACCGAAATCGTCATATAGTAATAATAGAAGACCACGATTGGCTTTTGATGAGATTAAAGCTGGTCTTTAACCGGTTTGGAGCGGTCGATATGATCTACAAGTTATTACAATGCATAGCGGTTATTGCCTGTTTCCCATTACAGGCAGATGCTCTTGCCTCCACGATTATGGAGGATGAGGGTCTCGAATTTCTCGAAGATTTTTCAGATGCATCTCAAAAAGAAATTGATGCGGATAATTCGATGGATAATGTGAATGTAACCGGGGCCTGGTCCATCGATCTTATTGGCGAACCCCCGGAGAAGATAAAGCTGCAACTGGTTGATAACGATGGCGCAATCAGTGGTCAGGGAATGATAATAACGAGAAATCAAACAGAGAAAGCCACAGCCAACGGCTCAATATTTGGAGATAAAATGAATTTGACGCTGGTGCCTCTTGGAGTGCCGAATTTATACAAGCTCAATCTGTCTTTATCCACTCTGGGTGCAGGGGAATATACCGTCTATCAGGCAGATGGAGGCAGTCGGTCCGGCAATTTCACATTCGCGGTCTCTTCAAATATTTTCAAGCCCGCGTCTGCAGTGGCTGAACGGGATTTCTGATGTGTTTTACTTTGCACCTGCGGCAAGTGGCCGGCTATCGACAACCTGTCAGCAGAGATCATTGTGCAAGAGATAGAGGTGTTTCTGGCCGAAATCCAAATTGAGCCGGGGTGGGCCGGGACGCCCGCACGCCTGGGGAGGCCGGAGGATATCGGGAACCATCTTCTGATAGGAGGACTCGGTCAGGCCTTCCCACTAGACGCGCATGTGGGCCAACTCACTATGCAGTGTATATCATGATCATGGGACACTGCGGAAATAACTTTCTTGGCCTTATAAAATAGAGTTTGGTTTATCGTTGGCTAGCACGCCTGCGCAGTAATTCTTCTAATGTGATTCCCTCAGATTTATGCTTCTGCAAATACTCATATTGGGAATCAACGTATGCCGCCTCGCTGTAATCTATCTTCTCTTCTTTTGCTTTTACGACGGCTGCCATCTCATAACCACCTGGCATGTTTAAGTTGTTTTTGATATATACCTTCATCGGTAATCCGAATCTCCAGATCGAGGAAAGGCCTTGGTGATGTATATCGCTTTCTCGGATTCATCAACGAAGTATTCCAACCGTTGCCGCCCGATCCTCATTCGATACATTGCGGGCGATTTGAAACCACCAAGCTTCTTGATATCGGCAAGTGGGCGGCGCTGATAGGGATTCTTCTTCAGTTCCTCTACATGCTCTTCTATCTGCTCGTAGGTGTCCTGATCCAGCTTAACCAGATATTTTTCAGCCTTTGGCAGAAAGATCGCAGTATATGGCATGGCCAAAAACTCCATGCAAGTTATCATTCAATAGGATGTCGGCCCTCATTCCAGAACTGCTGCCTTTTTCTCACTTCATTATAGTTTGATATGGTGCATTCAAAAGTCTGTCAATGGGGGTTTTCATCACATGCGGTGCAGTCGTGTGGGATTGCCTACAGCCTCTCGTGGCTGGCATGCTCGCTGGTCTGGAACTCGGGGGGGGGCGGTAGGAATGCAGCCTGGCGGCGCGGATGACCTGCAGGAATCCGGTCGAGCAGAGGTGGCCACATGCGCCCGCACGCCTGGGGGGGCCGGAGGGCCCGCGCGGTCCCGCTTGCAGTCGGGCGAGCGCGCGGGTAGGGCGCTCGTGGCCGGGATTTCCGCTGGCCGGGAGCTGCAGGGTCGGCAGGACTTGAGAATCTAATCCTCGATCTCTATTTCCCACCTTTTTAAGATCTCAGCAGATTTTTCATAGACAAAATTATGATGATCTACACACAAAAATGTAATTATATTTGTTTTTCCTGGTAAGCTTTTTGAAGTTCTCTCTGAACTCTGGTGTCCGGTGAAACTTATATTTCATGGGATAACGTTACTCGACAAGGGTTCTGAGGAATTCATCTTTATCTTCGAAGGTCTCAACCTGGCCGGTTTTATACTGCTTAATGGCTCGCGCCAGACAAGCTTCGAACTCCTCCAAAGCGGTTTCGTTGGCATCCTGGATGATTACCTTTTCTTCAACTCCAGACATGATAGATAATCCTCGCTGCAAAGCTATAAGGATTGCGAAAAGGCCATGATGCTTTGCAGGGATTCATGGCCCTGATTAGAGGGATGCAAGGATGCAGCTTGGCGGTGCGGAGGAATCAGATCGAGCAGATGTGGCGGGACGCCCGCACGCCAGGGGGCCGGAGGCCCGATTGGCGGCATCGTTGCGGTCGGTCGGGATACATGGGTAGCTCTCCCATTATCTGTACCACATCCTTATATTAGCCGAAATTCGTTTATTCAAAATGGGCAAAGCCACGACCAAGAAATTAGTCGTTCTGGGTTCCCTCCCATCAAAACGGCTTTTGCCCTTTCCTATACACACGACCACGAATTATTATGCTATCGGTCTTCGACAAATTCATATTTTTCTGCCTATCGTATTTTGATTTAATGTGATCGTCATCAGCTCCGGCCGGCATGCTCGCTGGCCTGAAGCTGCAGGGGCGGCAGGGATACAGCTTGGCAGTGCTGGTTGGCGGGACGGTTCCGATCGAGCAGAGATGACAGGGGACGCCCACACGCCAGGGGGGGCCGGAGGCCCGGCTGGCGGCATCGTTGCGATCGAGCGGGTGCGCGGGCGGCTGCTCGGTGGCCGGGCATGCCCGCGGGCCTGTAGCTTGGGGGACGGTAGGGATGCCACTTGGGCGGCACGGATAGCTGAGCTGGAATCCGATCGAGCAGAGATGGCAGGGACGCCCGCACGCCAGGGGGGCTAGAGGCCCGCTTGGGCGGCTGCGCTTGCGGTCGAGCGGGATTGCCTGTGGCCTCTCGTGGCCGGCATGTCCGCTGGCCTGGAGCTGCAGGAGCGGCAGGGATGCAGCTTGGCGGTGCAGTCGGCGAGAGTCCGATCGAGCAGAAGGGCCGGGACGCCCGCACGCCAGGGGACCGGAGGCCCGTTTGGCGGCATCGTTGCGGTCGTGCGATTCACTTGCTTGCTGCTTTGGGGGAGCAGGAAGGATGCCATCGATATCTATGACCACATAGATTTGAAGAAGCTGAAAGAGGCTTATCGTGCGTGTTTACCGCAATTGAGGATCTAATAGATATCGCCCATGGTATCAAGTTTTAGAATAAGGATCATTTGACTTGCCTCATCTATATCATAAATAAGCCTGTATTCGCCAAGTCTTACCCTGAATCTGGTTTGATGCCCTTTGCACTTTCTAATATCAAAATTGGTCGATGAAATATCAATGAATTTGATTCTTGACGGATAAGGATTCTCGCTTAGGCGATCGATTAGTCTCCCGACTTTTTCTTGATGTGCGCGAGGAAGCGATAATAGAATAGACCTGATATCTTTGTTTAAGCGAACATGAAAGCTCATAGACCAAGTTCTGCTTTAAGGTCTTCCCAGGATATGCCACGCTTGCGAGTCTCTTCCGCTAATTGATCGAACTCCTTTATCTCAGAAGCGTCTAATTCTATTTCTTCAATTATGGATTCCTGAATAGCGGCTCTTTCTTTCGCACCAGCCATGATAGGTGCTTCTCGCTGCAGAGCTATAAGGATTACGAGAAGGCCGTGGATCGGGCCGGGATTCACGACCTGCTTAGAGGGCGGCAGGGATGGCTGGCAGGAATCCGATCAAGCGGGATAGCAGGGACGCCTGCACGCCGGGGGCCGGAGGCCCGCTTGGCGGCGTCGTTGCGGTCGAGCGGGATCAAGGCGGCTGCTCGTGGCCGGCATGCCCTTTGGCCAGGAGCTTCAGGGGCTGGAGAGATGCAGCTTGGCGGCACGGTTGGCCGGCAGGAATCCGATCGAGCAGGATGACAGGGACGCCCGCACGCCAGGGGGCCGGAGGCCCGTTTGGCGGCTCTCGTTGCGGTCGAGCGGGATCGCGCGCGGGTGGCCGCTCGTTGGCCGGGCATGCCTGCTGACCTGGAACTCCAGGGGCGGCAGGGATGCAGCTTGGCGGCACGGATGGCCTACAGGAATCCTAACGGGCGGAGGTGGGTAGATGCCTCGAGATTCGTGAACTGAATTATTTAATTTAATAATATTTTATAGTTATTCAATTATTTAGGAGTTCCAAATTAATCCGGAAGCCCGTTGAATGTCCATATAGTCTCAAAATAATTTTTGTAGATGTTTTCAAGATATCTGATAATTCTTCCATTTTACTCCAAAACTCAAAGAACATATGCCATGAATAACGATTTTCTTTGCGATGAGCTAATCCTATAATTAAATTCTTCCTCTAATTCTTCTTTAAGCGAATTTACACAATTTAGGCCTTTAGGATCATCAATTATTATTAAGCCATCAACTAAATATTCCCACGTTGAAATATTTTCATCATATTTTTGGCCATTCCAATACTTCTTTATGCATTTTCTACTTCGTAATTCATCATACTCATCATACCATCTACTATCTGCTCGCGTATAGTTCAAAGCCTCAGCGATTTTTACCTTTAATATAAGCAAGTCGGGATGATGCCTAAACATTTCCTTGATAACCGATTGATTATCTGCAACATATAGACACTCCAATCTACTAACAGCGTTTTTGGCATATTTTCTTCTTTCCATCTCAAATTTTATTTCAATTCTACTTTTATCGATTATTTTCTTTTCTTGAACATCAGTAATTCTTGCAGACCCCATTTTTATGTGTAAACCTTGCCTAATTCCACTGGCGGCATTGATGCAATTCATTGCAGTTGGCGTCAATCCTCCCGAATTTTGTCCCTTATACCTAAGATCTTTAATATCTTCAGCGCTGGCGCTACGATGTTTAGATGCAAAGTTGGAGTCCCAATATGCAAGGTAATTTGGTGTCTGCAACATTCCTGATTCCAGAAGATTAAGTGCTGCATAAAAGCCAAATTCCCCGTCTAAGAATACCCCATGATAAAATGTTCCTGGAACCGCCTTCGATGAATCCTTTGGAAGAGTTTTTGGATCAAATTTTCGCATTATATATCCCATTGTTTTCATAGGGTTTAATTTGGCATATCATAAATAAAGATTAGGGGAGGTTCTTTTATCTAACGAAAAAGCTTTTGCTGAGCATACCCAAGAATCGGTCATGAATAAAACAATCGTTGTGTTGTGTTTGATGCTGGTGACGCTCTTTGGGATTGCATCAGCTGTATCAGATAACGAAATATTACAGTTTGCGAAGGGTGTCGTGGCTGGGGATAGCAGTATTAAGGGAACAGTTATTTTAATCAAAAATGACACACTCGTGGCGAACTATTTTCTAAGCGAATATGATAGCAGAGATCCTGACATGCTTGTTTCTAAGGCAGAATGGGTAATGGACGCGATGGTCAAAGTAATCCAAGAATATCCAGATAGATTTACTGCAGTGCATGCTGGTGTACTCAATGACCAAAAACTGCTAGCTTCTGACTCCCTGTGGCTGAATGGTGGCTATTGAGCATCAGGAAATATAGTAATCCGAAGGATTGTCGCTCACAACAGGCCAGTCTGCCTGCAAGAAAAACCATCTGAGCCTCACTCAGAGAAAACCGGAAGATCTAGGTACTGCCTAATGAATATGAAATGAAGGCCGAAAATCCGCTGCATGAGAAGCCACCTGACGCAGACAGATCCAGATTCCTGGTCGAAAGGCTCCTTTCATGATTTATCCCCAAACATCCCCACCAACCGAAACTCCCTCACATCCACCAGCCCCCTATCCGTCAGCTTCAGCTCCGGGATCACCGGCAGACAGAGAAACGAGAGCGTCATGAATGGGGCCGCCAGCTTGCATCCCAGCTCGGCAGCCGCATCAATGCACTCCGCAATACCCTTCGCCACATCTCGCATGCACTTCTCCGAGAGCAGCCCCGCCACGGGCAGAGGCAGGCTAGCCAGCACCTTTCCCTCTGCCACTGCCACCAGCCCGCCGCCCATTTGCTTGACAGCCAAAACAGCGGCCAGCATCTCCGCGTCCGCTACGCCGACGACGGCGATGTTGTGCGAGTCATGGGCCACAGAGGTGGCCAAAGCGCCGCTGCGCAGGCCAAAGCCCTGCACCAGTCCCAGGCCCACGTTGCCCGTGGCTTTGTGCCTCTCCACCACTGCTATTTTCAGGATGTCCCTGTCTACATCGGAGACGACCTTTCCGTCTTGAATTTTGGGCGAAAGCTGCAGAGTCTTTGTGATGATCTGGTTAGGAACAACACCAATTACCCGGGCCGGGCCCTTCTCGGCCATGATCTTAAACGACCGCAGGCCGAGGGGGCCGATCTGCATAGCTTTATGTCCGGCCATGACCGGAGCCTTTAGCGGGACGGTGAGTTCGCCGTCCTTCGCCACCACTTTTCCATCTTTGATGACCAAAACCGCATGGGGTTGCTCCAGCTCATCCAAAACGGCGATGTCCGCTCTATAGCCGGGAGCGATGGCCCCCAGATCGGAGAGGCCGAAGCACTGGGCGGCGTTGAGGCTGGCGATCTGCAGGGCGATTATGGGATCAAGGCCCTGCTTTATGGCCGCCCTTACCATGAAGTCGATATGCCCTTCCCGGAGGATATCTGCAGGATGCCGGTCGTCCGAGACAAAAAGGAATTGGCGAGCGTTCTTGGCCGTCACCAGCGGCAGCAGATCGAGCAAATTTTTCGCAGCGCTGCCCTCCCGCAGCATGATATACATGCCGGAGCGAAGCTTCTCCCTGGCTTCATCAATTGTGGTGCACTCGTGATCGGAGTGGATACCTGCAGAGATGTAGGCGGAGAGGTCGCGGCCCGTGAGGCCCGGGGCGTGCCCGTCTATGCGCTTTCCTTTTGCCAGAGCAAGCTTCTTCATCACTTCCGGATCGCGGAAGATGACCCCCGGATAGTTCATGACCTCGGCCAGGCCCAGGACCCCCTCTTCCTGCATCAGCCCGGCCAGCGCCTCTGCGTCCATTGCCGCTCCCGCGGTCTCCAGATTGGTGGCGGGAACGCAAGTGGGAAGCATGACAAAGACATTCAAGGGAACATATCTTGAGGACTCCAGCATGTAGCGAATGCCCGCCTCACCCCACACATTGGCGATCTCGTGCGGGTCGGTGACAACCGTTGTGGTGCCCCTGGGCACGACTGCGCGCGCGTACTCGGGAACTGTGACCATGCTGCTTTCGATGTGCACATGGCTGTCGATAAATCCCGGCGCGATGATTTTGCCGTCCAGCTCCAGGGTCTGCCGGGCGCCGGAGCAGTCGTAGCCTGCTATCCGGCCTTTATGAATGGCTACATCCGCCCGGTGCACCTCGCCCGAAAGGAGATTGGCCACGCTCCCCCCGGTCAGGAGGAGATCGACCTCGATTTCACCGCGCGCGGCTGCGATCAGTTCTTCCAAGGGGCCTATAACCATAGAGCTTCCATCTCTTGCGGCCTTATTTAGATATTACTATCAAATACACCCATAAAATTAGCTTCGGCGTCGGATAAACTTATATCGCTTGGGTTAAAATAAAGGTAAGATGTGCGGGAAGTGAAGGATATTCTTCTCAAGGTGGCCAAAGCCTATCCCAATGACTCAGCCCGGGGCATCGCTCGCCTGGACCCCAATGCTCTGCTTACGCTGCGGCTTTCTCCCGGAGACATCATTGAGATTGAGGGAAAGAGAATGACGGCAGCCAAGGTCTGGCGCGCCGACCGGCAGGACTGGTCTCAGGATTACATCAGGATAGACGGCTTCATTCGCCAGAACGCGGGAGTGGGCATTGGAGATCGCGTGAAGATTCGCAAGGCCAAATTCGCCGACGCCCAGCGCATCGTCCTGGCTCCGTCCTCCGGCTCGCACATGCATTATGGTGATGAGGCGGCAGATATGATCCGCCGCCAGACCCTGAAGCGGCCGGTAGTAGCAGGCGATATTCTCCCCATCATGAGCTCCGGAACCCATCCTTTTGTGGGGCGCATGGAGGCTGTGCCGCTGGTGGTTACCGAGACTTTTCCGGATAATGTGGTGATCATATGCGAGCGAACCGAGATCTTGCTGCTGGAAAAGCCGGCCAAGGGCGTTCGCTCCGTCAAAGCCACCGGAACCACCTACGAGAACGTGGGCGGCCTGCGCTCCGAGGTGCAGCGCGTGCGAGAAGTGATTGAGCTGCCCATCAAGCACCCCGAGGTATTTCAAAAGCTGGGCATCGAGCCGCCTAAGGGCGTTCTGCTCTACGGGCCGCCGGGCACGGGAAAGACTCTCATCGCCAAGGCGGTGGCCAATGAGAGCGGAGCCAATTTCTTCTCCATAGCCGGTCCGGAGATAATGTCCAAGTATTACGGCGAGAGCGAGCAGCGGCTGCGAGAGATCTTTGAGGATGCCCAAAAGGCGGCTCCTTCCATCATCTTCATCGACGAGATCGACTCCATCGCCCCCAAGCGGGGTGAGGTCACGGGCGAGGTGGAAAGGCGCGTGGTGGCCCAGCTTTTGGCCATGATGGATGGGCTGAAGGAGAGGGGCCAGGTGGTGGTAATCGGTGCCACAAACCGGGAAGAGGCCATCGATCCGGCTCTGCGCCGCCCAGGCCGATTCGACCGGGAGATCGAGATCGGAGTTCCTGATCGAGCCGGAAGGATCGAGATTCTGCAGATCCACATGCACAGCATGCCCATCTCTGAAGACGTAAACCTGGAGAGCCTGGCGGACAGAATGCATGGCTTCGTCGGTGCCGACATAAATGCGCTGTGCAAGGAGGCGGCCATGAGGGCTCTACGCCGCTACCTGCCCGATCTGACCACAGAGGACGAGATTCCTCCTGAGATCGTAGAAAAGATGCTGGTCATGGGGGAGGACTTCGAGGAGGCCTTAAAGGAGATCGAGCCCTCCAGCATGCGAGAGGTTTTAGTAGAGGTGCCGCGCGTCAACTGGAGCGATCTGGGGGGCCTGGGACTGCTCAAGCAGGAGCTGATCGAGGCCATCGAGTGGCCCATCAAGCAGCCGGAGAAATTTCGCAAGATGGGCATACGCCCGCCCAAGGGAATTCTGCTCTACGGGCCGCCGGGTACGGGAAAGACCATGATCGCCCAGGCTGTGGCCAACGAGACCCATGCCAACTTCATCAGCGTGCGGGGGCCGCAGATGCTCTCCAAGTGGGTGGGCGAGTCGGAGAAAGCCATCCGAGAGATCTTCAGGAAAGCGAGGCAAGTCTCTCCCGCCATCATATTCTTCGATGAGCTGGATTCCATTGCACCCATGCGGGGCACGGATGAAGGCAGCCATGTCATGGAGAGGGTAGTAAATCAGCTCTTGGCAGAGCTGGACGGCCTGGAGACGCTCAAAGATGTGGTGGTCATAGGCGCCACCAACCGGCCGGATATCCTGGACCCGGCCCTTCTTCGCTCCGGAAGGTTCGATCGCATGCTCCTGGTGGGCCCGCCGGACAAATTGGGGCGGCACGAGATTCTCAAGATTCAAACCGCAAAGATGCCCAAAGGCGAGGATGTAAATTTAGAGGAGCTGGCGGAGCTGACGGAAGGCTACGTGGGCTCGGACCTGGACTCACTCTGCCGTGAGGCGGCCATGCTGGCCCTACGCGAAGATGGGGTGAAGGTGGAGATGAACCATTTCCGGGAGTCTTTGAAGAAGGTCAGGCCGAGCGTGGAGGAGAGCATGGTCAGCTACTACGAGAGGATCAGTGAGAGGTTCAAGGGCGGAATTAAGGTGGAGCCGGCTTCGCTCATCGGCTACAGATAATGCATTGATCAAATGAATGGGAAAGGTGTTGGGGAATGGGAAAGGTGTTCTCGGGAAGCATTGCTGGAAAAGAGATCGTAAACATCGACGGCATGGTGTTGGGCGAGCTGGAGGATGTGATCTTGGAGGTGCAGACCGGAAAGCTGGTGGATCTGAAGGTCAAGCCGGACAAGGAACTGAACCGCATGAAGTACAGGGAAGACGGAAGGTTTGTGCTCATACCCTTTGCTTCAGTGGTGGCCATCAAGGACTACATAGTGATCGACGAGAGCCGGGCTATGAAGACGTAGGATGGGGCTCGATTTCGTCCCGCATGAACTCCATAAAGTCAGATTATGCCCGGAAAGGCTTAATTCTTCATAGGACTTGCAGATTTCGATGATGCAATTAAGATCATATTTAGCCGTCAGCATTCTGGTGCTGGCCGTGGCCGCAGGCTCTGCGTCTGCGGCAGGGGAGGATAACGCGACCAAAGTCCTTTTAAAGACCAGCATGGGCGACATCACATTGCAGCTCTATAACGACATGCCCATCACAACCGGAAACTTCCAAAAGCTCGTCGAGAAGGGATTCTATGACGGTGTAATCTTCCACAGAGTCATCGACGGCTTCATGATTCAGGGCGGAGATCCGGAGGGCACAGGCATGGGCGGACCGGGCTACAACATTGCGGATGAGTTCACCGATCACAACCGAAACGATCGCGGAACCATCAGTATGGCCAATGCCGGGCCCAACACGGGCGGAAGCCAGTTCTTCATCAATCTGGTGGACAACAACTTCCTGGACAGCAAGCATCCCGCTTTCGGAAAAGTGGTCGAGGGCATGGATGTGGTAGACGCCATAGCCAAGGTTCAGACCGACGCCAATGACCGGCCGCTCACAGAGGTAAAGATAATCCAGGCCATGATTATCTCCTAGAGCCAAAATTATTAACTAGCTAGCTCGCAAAAAAACCCCCATGGACTTCGCCGACATCTACCCTTTTCTCGTCGCCCTGCTCATCGGCGCTCTTATCGGCACGGAGCGCCAGCGCCGGCTGGTTGAGGATAAGGTGCGGGGCGTGGCGGGCCTGCGCACATTCGTCTTGATCGCCCTGCTGGGGTCTTTGTGCTCCGCCTTGGCCGTCCATTACGGCCCCGGCTTTGCCATGGCATCCATGGCCACCTTTACCATCCTCGTGGCCGTGGGATATGCTTCTTCCATCAGCACTCTGGGCAGAGTCGATTTCACAGCCGCAGTTGCCGCCGTCGTCACCTTCGCCCTGGGAATGCTGGCCGGCTTTCCCGACAGCATGCTCTTGGCTGTGGCCCTCTCCATCATTACCACCTGGGTTCTGGCCACGCGAAACATCACTCACCACTATGTAGAAGTCCTGAGCGAGACGGATCTGCTCGATACTCTGAAGATGGGCATAATCGCCCTGGTCATCTACCCGCTTTTGCCGGAGACGCCCCTGGGCCCCTGGGGTGTACTCAATCCTCGCCAGATTTGGCTCTTTGTAGTGCTGGTGAGCCTCATCAGCTACGCGGGCTACATCCTCATCCGCATCCTGGGGACGGAGAGGGGCTTAAGCCTTACCGGCATCCTGGGGGGGCTGGTTTCCAGCACCGCTGTCACCTCTTCCATGGCGGCGGAGGTGAGGGAGAGTCGGGAGATACTGCCCTCCGCCGTCTTCGCCACGGCCATCGCGAGCTGCACCATGTTCCCCAGAATCCTCTTCATCGTACTGGTAGTAAACAGGGATCTCTTCTTTGCCCTTCTGCCCCATCTGCTTCTCATGACTCTGGTGGGCTCGGTATTGGCTTATCTGCTGGTCAGAAAGAATGCCCCTCTGGGAAAAGAGGTGAATGTGAAAGATCCCTTCCGCATCATACCCGCACTGAAGTTCGGTGCCTTCTTCGCCTTTGTGCTCATCATCTCCAAGCTGGCCAGCGTTTACTTCGGCGATGCGGGAATTTATGCTGCCGGCGTAGTCTCCGGCCTGGCTGATGTCGATGCCATATCCCTGACCATGGCCTCCTTGAGCAAGTCGACCGTCGCTGCCCACGTGGCCGTCACCACCATCACCCTGGCCGCTGTAACCAATACCCTGGTCAAGCTCTGCATAGCCTATGTGCTGGGGACAACGGAGTTTGGCAACAAGATGGCTGTGATCTTCCTGCCAACGGTAGTAGTGGGGCTCGTTGCCCTATTTTTGCTCTGAATTCTCACAAAGGACGCACAAAGAAAACAACCTAATCTGTTTTGAGAATTATGGGCCCGACGCGATTCGAACGCGTGATCCCCGCCGTGTAAGGGCGATGTCATAACCAGCTAGACCACGGGCCCTGGCACATCACTATCTCCTCGTCATATTAGATCTTATCGCTCCTATGCATTCGCTGTGTAGTCCCGAATGATCTTCAATCGAATCTGATTTTTTTACGACTGCCGTAAAGTTTATATTCGTCATATGCCGTAATACGTCGCATGCCGTAAATCGGAGCGGGAAATCGGGGTGGAGAGAGGAGGGCCTATTGCCCCAGTTATTTGACTTCGGTCGCCTTCGGCGTTTACCGAAGAAAAATGAGTGTGATTTCATGAAACTGAATAATAAGTTAGCGAAAGCCGGGTCCGTTATTGTGTTGATGACCCTGGCCGTGCTGTGCGTTTCTGCTGTGGCACAGGAGAACACCACGGACTACTGGGTAACAAAGGCCAATGATCTCAGATTGAACGGCTCAACCGATGAGGCCATCTCGGCATACGACCGGGCCCTGCAGATCGATCCCGCAAACGATACCGTCTGGACCTACAAAGCCCTGGAGTTGGCCATCTCAGGCAGAGAAGAGGAGTCCCTCCGGGCTTCTGAAAAGGCGCTTGGCATTCTGGATGAAAAATTGAAGTTGAATCCTCAGGATGCCAAGGCCTGGATGAAGAAAGGCCGGGCTTTGAGCAGCCTGGGCCGGCAGAATGAATCCAACCAGGCCCACGAGATGGCGGTGCAGATCTTCAACCAGAGCATCCAGAAGGACCCCGGGAACGCCAGCCTCTGGAGGAACATGGCTGAGGCGCTCATGAATCTAGGTCGATGGGAAGAGGGCCTGCAAGCTCTGAACAAGGTAACGGAGATTGATCCCAAGAACCTGGACGCCTGGGAGAGAAAAGGCGAGTTCCTTACCTTGATGAGCAGGACCAACGAGTCTCTGCAAGCCTTTGACAGGTCTTTAGAGCTGATACCGGAGAACGACACCAAAGAGCGATCACTGGTCTGGATGGCCAAGGCGCAATCTCTTTCCTATGTGGACAGGAAGGAAGAGACACTGGCGGCTCTGGACAGGGTAACGGAGCTGGATCCGAGCTTTGTGGTGGCCTGGCGCACCAAGGGGTATCTTCTGGCCGATCTGGGCAGGCAGAATGAGTCTTTGGCCGCCTACGAAGAGGCCATCAGGCTCGATCCCGCCGATGCTCTGACCTGGAGCGAAAAGGGCTCGCAGCTTGCTCAATTAAAGAGATACAACGAATCCCTGCCCGCCTTCGACAAAGCCCTGGAACTGACGCCCGAGAGCGGCAGCAAAGAGCTGGCCGAAATCTGGATTTCTAAGGGAGAGGCCCTGAACAAGACAGGCCGGCAGGAGGAAGCCCTGGCCGCCTTCCAGAAGTCAGTCAACGCATCCGAAAAGGCACTCTTGAGCAACGCCAATGATACGAGCGTCCTGGAGCTGAAAGGCCGGGCGCTTCTCAAGCTGGACAAGTACGACGAGGCCATAAAAGCGTTTGAGCAGGCCATCGCTGCTGCCGCTCCCGGCTCATTCCATGCACCGACGGTCTGGATAGGCAAGGGCGACGCCCTGCGGGCACAGGGAAGGAACCAGGTGGCTCTGGAGGCTTACAACCAGGCCATCGATCTGAGTCCCATCTATTCAGATGCCTGGGCAGGCAGGGGCGAGGTCCAGAAAGCCCAGGGCCTGGTCACCGAGGCCAGCGGATCGTTCTACGTGGCCAGGAAGCTGGGGTATAAGGAGTGACCCTGACTATTTTTTTAGTTAATGGTTGCCGGATCGGTCGGCGTTGTGAAAAGCAAAAAAAGAGGTGTGACTGAATGAAGATCGCAAAGATAGTAGTAGGCTCAAAGCTCGCCCTCGTCCTGCTGGCTCTGGCAACGCTGTGCGTCTGCGCTGTGGCACAGGATGAGACAGCAGATGAATGGTATAAAAAAGGGCGGGATCTGGACAGAAACGGATCTTACGAAGAGGCCGTTAAAGCATACAATAGAGCTATAGAGCTCGAACCTAACAATGCCACGTTCTACACGGCCATTGTGCCCAACCTCAACACGCTGGCCTTCATCGCCAATAACCAGAGCAAACGCAACGAGTCTATGAAGGCAATCGACAAAGCCCTGCAGATAGATCCTGGAAATCCTCTCGCTTGGGAGATGAAAGGCGAAGTGCTCTCCCAGATGGAGAAATACAATGAATCAGTGGATGCCTATGATAAAGCTATCAAGAACATAGGTAGCTACAGGCAAGATATCCATGCCAATCAGACCGAGTTTTTATCGTATATCTGGACCTCTAAATCTATCTCGCTCTGGCAGTTGATGAGGTACAATGAGTCTCTGGCGGGGGTCGATAAGGCTGTTCAGATAGATCCTGCCGGAAACTACGATGCCTGGGCCTTCAAGGGAGAGCTTCTTGCGTCACTCGGAAGATATAACGAATCCCTCCTGGCTTTCGAGGGAGCTGCAGCCACTGAAACAGCCAGCTCCCAACCCGAGATCTGGTCTCTTCCCTGGGCGAAGGAAGGTTATGTCCTTACGCAGATGGGCCGGTACGAGGATGCCGACCAGATCTATCAAAAAATAATCGGCCTGAACCTCACCAGCGAGGGTGCAGACCGCCGCCTGGCCAATGCCTGGCGCGGTCGGGGCAATGCCTTGGCAAAGCTTGGGGATTATAACGAATCCCTACAAGCCTTCGATAAGTCCATTGAACTGTATGAATATAATGCTCCCTATGCCTGGACCGGCAAGGGTGATGCTTTGCGGTCATCTGGCAGATATGATGAAGCAGTCAAAGCCTTCGACCGGGCTCTGGAGCTTTACCCAATGCATGCAGATGCAGGGATCGCCCAGGCCCAAAAGGGCAGGGGAGATTCTCTCGCCAAGCTAGGCAAGAGCGAGGAGGCGCTGGCGACTTACGGTGCAGCCGTCGGTGCTTCAGACAAGGCAATCAAGGCTTTCAACAATGCCACGCCCCTCGATAAAGCAGTCTCCTTCACGTTTGATCCGTATCCTCTTGACCAAAAGTTTTGGATCGATAGAGGCAGCGCCTTGAAGGCCCTGGGCCGTGAAGAAGAGGCTAAGGATGCCTACGAAAATGCCTTGGATTCAGCAAACAAGTCCCTCCTGCAAAGCCCACAGGATTTCAATGCCCATGACGCCAAAGGCAAAATACTCTTCGAGCTTTCCAGATACGACGAGTCCCTTTTCGAGATGGGAAGGGCCAATGAGTCCTTGGACAGCCTCAATCAAGCTGTCGAGGTAGATCCTCAATCTGCGGAAGCCTGGCGCTGGAAGGCAGGCATAGCGGCTGAGCTTGGAATGTACGAAGAGGCCCTCGCTGCCTACAACGAAACACTTCAGCTAGATGGGATGGAAGAAAACGCCGAGATCTGGCAGGAGAAAGGTGCGGTTCTCATGGCTTTGGGACGCCAGGACGAGGCCGATGCGGCATTTGCCAAAGCAAAGGAGCAGGTGTATCAGAGATGATCCTGGCATACTTTTTTGAGGTCAAAGGAGGTTTGTGAATGAAAACGAGATTTGCCATCGCTATGTTAGCGGTAGCTATGCTCTGCATTCCTGTTATGGCGCAGGAGAAGACCGCAGAGAGCTGGTATAAGAGTGGCCAGGAGCTGGAAAAGATAGGATCCTGGCAGGAAGCAATTGATGCCTATTCCCAGGCCGTCAAGCTGAATCCCGAATACAAAGAAGCCTGGTGCGCTAAATGCAAAGCCCTCAGTAATGCGAATCTGGAGCTCTCCGGAGAGGAACAGAACATAACCTTCATTGAAGCCATCCAGGCCTGTGACAAAGCTCTCGATATCGATTCCAAGAACGCCAGATCCTGGTCCGGCAAAGGCTTTGTCCTCTATCAGGAGTTCATCGTCACTGCTGATCCGGGCAAGTTGAATGAATCCCTTCTGGCATACGAGAAGGCAATCGAAGTGGCAGGCTCCGACACTTCTGCTCAGGCCGAGGCCTGGCAATACAAAGGACAGCTCCTGGAAGAGCAGGGAAGATACGAGGAAGCGGTCCAGGCACTTGAAAATGCCAACAGGATTAACCCCGAGGACCTGAGGGATTGGCACGAGCTTGGTACGGTTCTGGCAAGAGACCTTGGCAGGTATAATCAGTCACGGGAAGCTTACGACAGAGCACTGCAGCTTGATCCCAGGGATGGAGATATCCTTACCGGAGAGGCCAATGTTCTGAGGAGCCTGGGCAGGTATGACGATGCCCTTGAGCTCTACGAGAAGGTCATTCAACTCGATATGCAATCTCCTCATAGCTTCTTCTATCTGGCAAAGGCATGGCTTGGTAAGGGAGAGATTCTCAGAATACAGGGCAAGTACAACGAATCATTCCTGGCCTATGACAAAGCCCTGGAGCTTGACCCCAGGTATCCAGAGGATGTTTGGATTGGACGGGGCAGGCTGCTCGATAGCATGGGCAGGCATCAGGAGTCCCAAAAGGAGTACAATCAGTCCTTCGTATCCTATCGAGAAGTCGTCAAGAACAACTCCAGAAGATGCGATATCTGGCACGGCCTGGGAAATGCCCTGCTGGGCCTGAATAGGTACGAAGATGCACTGAGCGCCTACGATAATGCCACATTGCTCAATCCGAACTACGCAGAGGCCTGGATTGATAAGGGACTGGCACTCTGGGCTTTGAACAGTGACACGGAAGCTGATGCCGCCTTCGCCAGAGCCCGAACGGTGGGATATAGCGCCGAGCCGCAGTTTCTTCAGGCCCCGCCTGTCGTTACCAACGTTACTTCTCTTGGAGATGACGAGTTCATCGAACTGGCCAATAACGAGGACGTGGCCCAGGGATTCAGGAACCTGAGACTGATTGCTGATGGAGATGAGAATAAGTCGATCATCATCCCCAACTTCTCCCTTGAGCCTGGCCAGAAGATCCGCATCCACTTCGGCCAAGGCGAGAGCAACCAGACAGATCTCTATCTTGGCAGCGAGATCGACCTGAACGATACTGCCGGCAATTTGACCCTGAGGGATTCGATCCGGGGTATTGAAAAGGGGGTACATGGAATATTGGACGCCTCCGGCGCAGGAGAATACCGCAGAGGATTGGTTCAAAAAGGGCCAGGAGCTGTTCAGGAACGGATCTAAGGAAGAGGCCATTGGAGCATATGATAAGGCCATCGAGCTAGATCCAGAGAATACAGAAGCTTGGCTTGGCATGGGCACAGTCCTCAGCCTTTGGGCAGGCTCGATAAATGACAAAAGCCTTTACGAGGATGCCATCAAGGCTTTTGATAAGGCGATTGAGCTGGACCCCCAGCAGACGAGGGGCCGGCTGGTCAAAGCCAGTGCGTTGCTGAATCTGGGCAGATATAACGAGTCCGTGAAGATTTTGGATGAAGCTCTCGAGGCCGCTTCGCAGAACTCCGAAAAGGCCCAGATCTGGTTTGAAAAGGCTCACCTTTTCGCTGAACAGGGCAACTACAAT
Source organism: Methanothrix sp. (assembly GCA_026394565.1). Lineage (GTDB taxonomy): Archaea > Halobacteriota > Methanosarcinia > Methanotrichales > Methanotrichaceae > Methanothrix. The sequence continues at coordinate 45,936 of JAPKYA010000105.1, read as the reverse complement.
GAGACTACAGAAGCTTTAGAAAAGGTCATTGCGTTGGCCCCGCAAGATATTGATCTCTGGATTAACGGAGGTGTCCTGCTCTCGGCTGTCCTGGGCAAATACGATGATGCCCTCAAATATTACGAAAGAGCCATCCAGATCGATCCCGACAACAAATTGGCCTGGATCAACGAAGCTAACGCCCTCACTATGTCAAACAGGACAGACGAAGCCACTGGAGCCTACCAAGAAGCCCTGAATATCACCAACAAAAGCCTAATGACCGATCCCGAAAACTCGAAACTATGGGCCGAGAAAGGACTGCTGCTGCACAATGTGGGAAACTCTGAAGAGGCAGTCAACGCATTTGCCAATGCCACCCGTATCGATCCTGGGGATGAGACCTCCTGGAAGATGATGGGTGTCCTTCTTGCCAGCGAGCTGTACCGGTACGATGAGGCTGCCCAGGCGTTTGACGGAGCCCTGCAAGCAAATCCCGAAGATGGTCAAGTGTGGAGCCTAAAAGCTGATGCCTTGAAGGCCCTGGGCAAGAGCGCCGAGGCGAAGGCAGCCTATGCCCGAGCCAAGGAGCTGGGATTTTAGGGCTAACCATTCCCTTTTTTGAAGCTCCAAATGCAGATTAGTTGGAGTCCGAAAAATGCTTGTATCTCCTGCTCGTCTTTAGAGCTATGCGCAATTTCATTGTCGTCGGTCACAAGGCCACCACCACACCCAACTTCTCCTTGGAAGACATCCCCGGCACCTCCGGCCGCCTGGATATTCTCTGTCGCGCCGTCACGGCTGCCTTCGTCCTCTCGCACGGCATTCGAAAGGACGTCTGCGTCTACCTGGTGCTGCTAGGCGGGGAAGTTCCCAAGACCATACGGCTCGTAGGCGAGACGCTTCGCCACCTTAATCCCGACGAGCGCACTACGGCCGCTCTGCTCAAGAAGGCCCTGGCCGTGCCCGCGACCCCGCCGTGGGCCATGTCCACTTCCGGCATCTTCGTGCGCACCGGCGGCCTGGCGGAGGTGCTGGCCGATCTGAAAGATGCCAGATTGATCTACCTGCGCGAGGACGGCGCGGATATTCGCGGCCTTGATGCCGGCAGCCTTTCCGGCGAGACGGCCTTCATCCTGGGAGACCACACCGGCATGACGCCGGACGAAGAGGGCCTGATCGAGCAGGCCGGGGCCAGGGTAGTCTCGCTGGGGCAGACCAGCCTGCACGCCGACCACTGCGTAGTGCTCATACACGGGCTTTTGGACACCAACGTATTTATGCCGGGATGAGGATAATAACGGCCTTAATGAAAATGGAGCTAAATCATGTCTGAATCGAAGAGCCCAACAATCGCAGTGATATTGAACCTTCTCATCGCTGGACTCGGCCATATTTATTTGGGGTACACCAAACGCGGAATAGTCCTGTTCTTATTGACTGTCCTGATAGCAGCCATCAGCTCGGGATTGGGCTGGATTGTGGGCGTTATCCTCTGCTCATACGATGCCTGGCAGCTTGCAAAGAATAGACCAGCACCTTTCGACTTCCTGGAGAAATATATAGGCGAATTGTAGATCGCTTAGTTATGCAAAGCATTGCAGTTATAAGCCTTGAAGTGCAAGTTGAAGTAGAATGAGAAAGGCAGACGCCAAAGAGCCATCACAGCCACTCGCAGAGGTCTTTGGTCATCTTGTGAAGGATCAAACCAGCAAAGCGAATCGATATCGATCCCTTCGCCTTTGTCCTTTCAGTGAAACGGCGGCGGCGCACCCGCGCAGCAAGCTGCGGGGTATTGCGTTTTAAAATCAATGCTCAAATACGAATCCAGATTCGAACACTGGTGATACTAGATGGGCTTGATCATATTCTTTTCATGAGCAAGCTCTAATAAACCAGAAGCTCGAAATGCAGGATATGAAGAGTCATTATGAGTCAACTACCCACGAATAAATTCGTGGACTTGCTGCTCCGCAAAAAGTCGGGCTGCGATGGGCATGTTGACGGCTACCCTTGCTCTGATATTTAGAGCTGCGTTGTAGTCAGCCGGGAGAGAGAGTCCACAGCTTCTACAAATAAAATCATCCCTTGTAGGACGATTAGATTCGGAGATATTATGGCAGGAGCTGCATTCTTGGGAAGTATAGGCAGGATCGGTATAGGCAACCGGAACACCAGCAATAGCTGCCTTATACTCGATAAACTGCCTAAGCTGATCAAATCCCCAAGAAAGATGTCTGTGTCTCTCGGCTTTCTTAACCGTTACCCTCTTCTGAATTCCCTTAAGATCTTCAAGGGCAATAATGGAAGAGGTGTCTTTGGCCTTTGCAACCATCTTCTTGGAGACGCAATGATTTGTATCACGCCTGAATCTGGATTCACGTTTGCCGATCTTTTTAAGATGTCTTGTGGCGTTTGGTGTACCACAACGTTGAAGATCGGATTTGATGATAGCAACTTTGATTCTGGTCTTTTCGATCGCATCTCCGGAGAATACCTCGCCCGTGGAGTCAACGGCGATGTTCTTAACTCCAAAATCGATACCAAGAACGTCAATGGGACCAATAGGAGGCGCCTCTGGAGCATCAACTACAACAGCCAGATAAAAGGCATTATCCTTGAAAAGCAAATCAACCTGGCCTCTTGGTTGAATCATCTTGGGGCAATGGTATTCACAAATCAGAACCGGCAGAATAAGCCTGCCTTCAAGGGTAAGCAAAGATACCCTATCAAGCCCCTTCCAACTCAAAATACGTTGATCATAGGGCATAGCCCCGTCAAGATCAAAAGTTGGCTTGATGGACTTATCTCTCTTGTAAGCCTCTACTGTTTTGGAAATAGCTCTGACGGCCATCTGAGCAGACAGATTGTATCTCTCTCTGATTGGATAGTAGACTATCTTTTGCAGTTCAATTTTGTTCGCAACATGCATTGCAAAAGCAGTATCTGCTATATCGTTACAAGCTGCGTTGAATTGATGCATGGTCTTATGGAGAGCATTGGCTTGCTCCAATGTAGTTTCAACCTTGACCATAAGAGTTTGCATCATATATTGAGGATGTGGTTCTATGATAATAAATAACAACCTACGGGAGTGCCCAATTCCTCCCACGAATAAATTCGTTGGCCTCCTTGGGCAGGATGGTCGTGAAGACAATTTAAAGAATCCAGAGAATCTAGAGAATCCCAAAGAAAACATCCTCGACACCGCCCGGAAGATCATCGGCCTCGGCCCCATCTGCGACAGTTGCCTGGGCCGCCAGTTTGCCATGCTCTCCACAGGTTTCACCAACGCCGAGCGCGGGCGCTCCCTCAAGACAGTGCTGGCCATGCAGGCCTCCGCCGATGAAGACCGCGCCTTGCTTGAAGAGCTGGCGCCCTGCTTCCGATCGGCGCGCCTCAAGCTGGGCCGCAAGAATGAGGAGGATGCCCGTTGCACCGTATGCTTAGGTGAGATGGCCTCCCCCAACCTGGACGCCTGGGCGGACAAAGCTGCCGCCGCCATCGCGGGCCGGGAGATTGAGACCCTGGTCGTGGGCACAAAGATGTCCGGCCTTTTGGCTGAGAACGAGGAGCTCTTGCAGGCGGACGGCGGCTCCAGTCACGCCGAGCCCTTCAAGTCGGAGCTGAATCGCGAGATTGGAAAGAGGCTTTGTGCCCTGACAGGGAAGACGGTTGATTTGAAGAGCCCGGATGTGGTGGTTCACCTCAATTTGGAAAAGGGTGAGGTGGAGCTGCAGGTCGCCTCCCTCTTCATTGGCGGGCGCTACCGAAAGCTCGTGCGCGGCATTCCCCAGACACGCTGGCCCTGTCGCGAATGCCGCGGTCGCGGCTGCCCCCGCTGCCAGGGCACGGGCAAAATGTATCAGGAGTCAGTGGACGAGCTGATCCGCCCGGCAGTGATGGACGCGGCCGACGCCGAAGACACCGTCTTTCACGGAGCAGGTCGCGAGGACATCGACGCCCGCATGATGGGCACTGGCCGGCCCTTCATCGTCGAGGCGGTGCGCCCCCTCATCAGGACAATCGATCTGGCCAGGCTGGAAGAGGAGATCAACCGCCGCGCCGCAGGCAAAGTGGAAGTATTGGGCCTCGCCGGAGCCAATTCCGCTATGGTGGAGAAGCTCAAAGAGGCCAAATTTGAGAAGACCTACTCCGCGCTGGTCAGGCTTGGTGCAGAGGTTTCAGAAGAAAAGCTTAAATCCGTCCTGAAGGAATTGGAAGGGCCGATCGATCAGCGTACGCCAACCCGCGTGTCTCACCGAAGAGCAGATAAGCTCAGAGTGAGAAAAGTTCATAGCGCTGATCTACTAGAGGTTGCGGGCAACTTGGTCCGCATAAATATCAGAGGCGACAGCGGTCTGTATATCAAGGAGTTGATCTCCGGAGACGGAGGCAGAACCCGCCCGAACCTCGCCGAAGTCCTTAGAGTCGACGCGATCGTCGAAGAATTAGATGTAATAGATGTAGGTGGAGAATCAGATGGCACATCATCACGGAATGCGGAAGAAGTCAAGAGACAAGCTGAGCAGGACAGTCAGGGCTAGGGGAAAATCCTCTGTAGTCAGGGCGATTCAGGAGTTCGAGACGGGCGCAAAGGTCCATGTGCTCATCGATCCGAGCATACACAAGGGCATGCCTCACCCCAGGTTCCACGGAAAGACGGGCGAGGTTGTAGGAAAGAGAGGTAGAGCCTTCGTCCTGTTGGTCACAGATGGCAACGCCACCAAGACCTTGATCACATTACCAGAACATCTGATGGCACAGAAATAGATGATTGTCAAAAGCGTATTGCAGGAGGACATCCTGACCATGGCGGAGGTCAGAGAGATCCTCGACCAGATCCGGCTGAAGCGTGCCGACGAAGAGGAACTGGGTTACGAACTGCGCCGGGCTATCAGACATGCGGAGCTCTTTAGCAAGGGCACTGCAGAAGAGAGCCTGGCAATGGTAGCTGAGCTCATGAAGCTGGAAAAGATGAACAAGGTAATTGCCGTAAAGATCGCCGATATCAGGCCCGTCACTAAGGATGAGTTGAGGGCGATTTATGCCAAGGAACGGTTCACTTTAAGCGAAGAAGAGCTCAACAGTATTTTAGAGATCGTATTCAGGGGGTAAAGGCACATGCCTGAGGGGAGACCGCCGAAGAGAGAAGAGGTAGCTAGGATTCTCGATTACCTCCCCTATGGACGTACTCCTGACTCCAGGAGCTACCAAAAGCAACCTCTTGTCCAGGCCGTAGGGGAGGCCAACTTCGTTCTCATGGAGATGACACCCAAGGAGGGCGTGGTTCCTACAGCCGGAACTCGAGTCTACATCGGCAGCGGCAGTCGTGATGTCATAGATCATGTCAACCGCAGAATCGACTATGCGGAGCTGTCCAACAACGCCAAGCTTGAGCTCACTTACCAGATTGTGAGCATAGTCCTGGAAAATGAGCCCAGGTTCATTCGCTACTTTAACGAGGCCGGACCCATCACCACGCGCATGCACGCCTTAGAGCTCTTGCCTGGAATCGGCAAAAAGCTGATGTGGGCGGTGCTCAATGAGCGCAAGAAGGGGCTTTTCAAGAGCTTTGCCGATCTGACGGAGAGGGTAAAGGGGCTGCACTATCCAGAGAAGATCATCTACAAGCGCGTCGAGGACGAGCTGATGGATGATCGGATCAAGTACCGCGTTTTTACTACAGTGCCCCGCGCGAGATGAGGCTGGGGCAGCATTTTCTCATGGATCGCGCAGCGATTATGCGCATCGCGAGTTATGCCGACCTGCAGCCGCAAGACCGGGTGCTGGAGATTGGGCCGGGTTCGGGAAACCTCACCGAGGTGCTGGCCTCTCGCGCCGGTTGCGTCTATGCTATAGAGATAGATCCCGATCTGGCAGCGCAGCTCTCCGGCCGATTTTCCAATGTCCAGGTGATTAATGAAGACGCCCTGAAGGTTGAGCTTCCCAATTACAATAAGATCGTCTCCAACCTTCCCTATCAGATCTCTTCCAGGATAACTTATCGCCTTCTTTCCCGGCCCTTTGAGACGGCGGTTCTGATGTACCAGTGGGAATTCGCCAAGCGTTTGGCGGCCGGCGTGGGAAGCGGGGAGTACGGCCGTCTGGCCATGGCGGTGGGCTTCTTCTGCCGGATTGAGATTTTGGAGAAGGTCTCCAAGATGGCCTTTCGTCCTGTGCCCCAGGTTGACTCGGCCATCGTTCGGTTGCAGCCCCGATCGGATCGTCCGGAGGCGGACCCGGCTGATTTCATGAGGCTGGCGGAGGGGCTCTTCAATAATAGACGAAAAAAGGTAAAGAAGGGCCTGGCAGCTCTGGGAGCAGGCCGGCGGGCAATGGCTGAGCTGGACGCGGCCCTTTTGGAGAGAAGGCCGGAGGATCTGTCACCGGATGAGGCGGCAAGCCTTGTCTGGGCAATATCCAGGAAACCCGGTTCAGGGACACTGAAATAATTGTCGCTGACCGCTGACAAATTCGAACCACAGAGGCGCAGAGGCATTGGAAGGATTGATCTCGTGTCCGATCCTAAAACGAGCAAGAACATACTACTATTAGGATTTGTGAGCCTGCTAAACGACATCAGCAGCGAGATCATTCAGCCCGTTCTCCCGCTCTTTATCGCCTCTCTGGGAGGCGGCGGCCTGGCCGTGGGGCTCATCGGCGGCATAAGCGACGGCCTGCCCAGTCTTCTCAAGGTCCTGGCGGGATACTGGTCCGATCGTTTGGGCAAGAGAAAGCCTCTGGTGGTGGCAGGCTATGCTCTCTCGGCGGTGGGCAAGCTCTTTTTGCCCGCGGCCGCCACCTGGCAGCAGGTCTTCCTGCTCAAGACCCTGGAGAGAAGCGGCAAAGGAGTGCGCTCTGCCCCCAGGGATGCTATGATCTCCGAGTCCGCAGACAAGAGCAACCGAGGAAGGGGCTTCGGGCTGCACAGAGCCATGGACTCCACTGGTGCAGTGATCGGCTCGCTCCTGGCCTATCTTCTCTGGCAGGGGGGCATGAGCTACAGCTCCATCTTCCTGGTGGCGGGAGTTTTGTCTGTGCTGGCTCTGCTTCCTTTCTACCGGGTGAAGGAGAGCTTCAGGGCCCCGAGCTGCGAGATCAGACTGAAGTTCTCCGGCCTCTCTCCGGAGCTGCGCCGCTTCCTTCTCATTGCCGGTCTTTTCGCTTTAGGCAACTTCAGCTACATGTTCTTCATCCTGCGCGCCCAGGGGCTTTTTTCCGGGGCAGAGGCTGTGGCCGCGCCTCTGCTGCTTTATGCTCTCTTCAACTTTGTCTACGCCCTGCTGGCCATGCCCATTGGCATCTGGTCGGACCGGGTGGGCAGGAGAAAAGTCCTGGCCCTGGGCTACGCCCTCTTCGCCCTGACCGCCCTGGGATTCGCCTTTGTCACCAATTTAGCGGGCCTGATAGCACTCTTTGCCCTCTACGGGCTGGTTTACGCACTGGTGGACGGCTCGGAGAGAGCGTATGTGTCCGACCTGAGTCCCGGCAATCTACGCGGCAGCTCTCTGGGTCTTTATTACGGAGCTATTGGCGTGGCGGCCATAATTTCCAGCCTGGCGGCAGGAGCCCTCTGGGCCTGGTTGGGGGCAGAGGCGACATTCATCTTCGGGGCGGGGGCGGCGGCGCTGGCGGCAGTGGCGCTGCTGGGGATGAAGAGAACGGAAGTTCTGGCAATGCCTTAAATAAATGCGATGCATAAGATTTAATCATGTCCATGGAAGATACGCAGAAGCGGCTGAAGGAAATGCTATCCAAGGGTGCAACAGAAGAGGAAATGCTAAGAAAGCTCAGCCTGGCGGAAGGATGCGGGCTCAAAGTATTCTGCGAGCAGCAGATCGTCGCCGGCACAGAAAAGAAGATACACCGCTGGTGCGGATATATCACCCACTGCGATGATCCTGCCGAGAGCATACCGGAGACCGTCTACGGTGCCTGGATGGATGGAGGATGCCCGGGAAAATAATCTTTTTTTGCTTAGCAGATCAAGGACCCGGCATCCAGGACCGCCTCAGTTATTGTCTTGCAGTCCCCACTCCAGGTCCTTGCGAATGAAATGAAATGCTCCATCAACTAAGTAAGGCACCTGGGCATCCATCTGGGCGATTCTCCGCTCTAAGAAAAGAAGGTCAGTGGCTCAAGTGAGTTGCCTTTGCGTGGGGGTAGAATAGCGATGCTCTGATATGTCGCTTTTCAGATTATGCCCTTAACTCGCAGCGCAGATTTGATCTCGGCCAGCTCGCCCTCTATGTACTCAAACCTCTGGTCCATGTGGTCCTTCAGGTCCCGCCTCAATCCCTTCATTTCGCCTACGGTTTCATCCTGCTTGTCAAGCATCTTGTCCATCCTGCAATTTGCGCCGTCCATCTTGTTATTCAAGCCATCCATCTTGCAGTTCATGTCGTCCATCTTGCCGTTCAAGCCCTCAAAGCCGGTTTGAGTGATTATGGTGAGATTGTTGATGCCGGTCAGCATACACTTTAGAATCTCAATTCCTTCATCCAATCGCTCGCCGACCTCGTCAGGGCCAGTGACTTTCCTGAAAAGAGAAAACTCCCCTGATGCATTTGAGTAATTAGCATCGACCGTTTCCACGTTGATCAGGGCATTTTCTATCCGGATGGCTGAAGCGAACTTCTCTACGGCATCTTTGTCGCCTTCAGCAATCACCAATACCCGGCCATCAGGACGGTTTTGGACGAACCCCACCAGACCAAGGTTACTAGCCAGGGAGACTAATTTAGCCCGGTAACCTACCCTCTGAACTCTGCCGGAAACGTAGGCAGTCAATCGCATCATAGCAAATAACATTTGGTTGCTGCAGTTAAATAGATTACTATCATAGCTTTCTCAGCCCATATTAGTAATTTGGAAGCTAAACATTAGAGTCCGAGCCGTATGTGCTTTGTCTCCAAATAGGCCTCCAGGCCATAGTGCCCCAGCTCCCGCCCAAGTCCGCTCTCCTTCCACCCGCCAAAGGGCGCTTGCAGGTCCACCACGTTGTTCACATTAATCCCGATGCCTCCCGCCTCCAGCCCCTCGGCAGCGCGTAGCGCCGTCTTGAGGTCTTTGGTGAAGACGTATGCGGCCAGACCGTACTCGCTGTCGTTAGCCAAGGCAACGGCCTCCTCCAGCGTCTTGAACCTCATGATGGGAGCCACCGGCCCGAAGGTCTCCTCTCGCATAACCCTCATGCTGTGGTCTGCCTCGCCCAGCACAGTGGGCCGGAAGAAGTAACCCTTCAGATAAGCCTCGCCCTCCGGCTCACTTCCTCCGGAAAGCAGCTCCGCCCCCTTTCCCAACGCATCGGCCACGTGCTCTTTGGTCCTCTCTCGCTGCGCCCGGCTGAACATGGGCCCCAGGTCTACATCCGGCAGCATCCCGTCGCCGATCTTGAGCCGCTCGGCGCGCCGGACAAGCTCCTCTGTGAAAGGCTCTGCCACCTCCTGCGCCACATAAATTCTATTGACGCTGATGCATATCTGGCCCATGTTGGAGAATGCCCTCTGGGCAGCGGCAGCCGCTGCCGCCTCTAAATCTGCGTCCGGGCAGACGATGAAGGGCGACTGGCCGCCCAGCTCCAGGGAGACACGCTTGATATGAGCGGCGGCGTGGGCCATGATCCAGCGACCGGTTTCTGTCTCTCCGGTAAAGGCGATCTTTCTGGAGATGGGATTTTCCACCAATTCCGCTCCCACCTCACCGCCTGGCCCGTGCACTACGTTCGCCGCTCCGGGAGGCAGGCCCGCATCACAGACGGCCCGCACAAACTCCGTGGCGGCCAGAGGAGCCTTGCTCGGCGGCTTGGCTACGAAGGTGCCGCCCGCGGCAAGACAGGGCGCCACCTTCCAGGCCAAAAGATCCACCGGAAAGTTCCAGGGGGTGATGAGCGCGGCGACGCCCACGGGCTGCCTGAGCACGATGCTTCGGCTGTGCGGCCCGGCTATCCACTCGCCGAAGTTCCTCTTGCCCTCTTCTGCGTAAAAGTCAAGGACATCCGCCGAGCTGGCGCGATCCCACAGCGACCTCGGCCACAGGTTCCTGGTTGGCCGGGTTGCGAATGATCTCGGTTTTGCCGGACAGGGAGATAACCTGCTCTCCGTTGATAAACATATGAGATTGGTGCATAACGACCTCTTGATAGTCATCGTCTAGCCTCTTAAAGCCTATTATCTTAGATCTAAGAAATAGATACTTATATCTCTTAAAAGAACTACTGTAAATAAGTATTTACATATGTTATGGATGGTGCGTCAGCAGGATCTTTCGAGCAGCATGCGAGGAGATAGATGCGACTTGCAGGGCTAATTTGCGATGATGTAGTACTGATTGATGGGTTGAGGGAATGAGCATTTGCTTAGACCTCAGGCGAAGCTACTTTCGCAGCGCTCTGATGCTGGCAGCCATCATCGTTATTTTGTATCTGGCCCTGTTGATTTTATTTAGAAATGATCCGGTGTTTCGTGTCACTATTGATGATTTGCTCTTTCCTGTAATTAATGGACTGGCAGCGGTCGGTTTGCTCTACGCGGCCTTTCGCTCTGAGATCTATGGACGACGTGCACGCATTGCATGGACCTTTTTGTTTGCAGGCCAGCTTTCTTTTACGCTGGGAGACATAACCTGGGCTGTCCTGGAGCTGGGCTTTCATCAGGAGCCTATAGCTTCAGTAGCCGACGGTTTTTATCTGATGTTCTATCCACTATTTGCTATAGGCATTCTTCTCTTACCAGCAGTATCATTGACTCATAAGGAGCACTTCAAGTTGCTGCTGGACACCGGAATCGTAATGATCTCGGCAGTCTTGGTCTTCTGGGCTTTTCTAATTGAGCCGACTATTGCGGCCAACAAAGATGATACATTGGCTTTAGTGATCTCCCTGGCATACCCAGTAATGGATTTGATTTTATTTTTTGCCTTGCTGCAATTGCTGTTTCGAAGGCGCATGTCTGCGAAACAAGGGCCATTATGGCTGCTATCCGTCGGTATTGCCGCAGGGATCGTCACAGATGTTGTTTATTTTTCGCAATCTCTCCTGGGAACATATACGACAGGCAACCTTTTGGATCTGGGATGGCTGGCGAGCTACGCCTTTATCGGGCTGGCCGGAGTGCTGCAGGCTGATACCAGTAAGCTTGGCCCAAATAGTCCATCTAATGAAATTGAATCGCGACGCGAACAATTCGCCTGGCTTGCTTATTTCCCCTACCTTTGCGCTGGAGCAGCCTACCTTATGCTCATTTGGAGCCGCTACCACCTATCAGATTCGTTTTCAGTCTTTTCATGGGGCATCGGTGCTATCATAGGACTCGTTATCCTTCGCCAGGTCGTAGCACTGGATGAGAATGTGCATCTTTATAAGGCGGCCAAGATGGAGATCGATGAGCGCAAGCGAGCAGAGAAGCTGCTTCGGCAAAGCGAGGAACGCTATCGCGAAGTCTTCGAGACAGCACCGGATGTGATCTTCACTATTTCATCAAAGGATGCAACGATTACATCTCTTAATCCAGCCTTTGAGAAATTTTCCGGATGGCATGCTGCAGAGTGGCTCGGCAAACCCTTTATGAAAATCATACATCCTGAAGACCTTCCTATCGCCCTGGAAATGTTCAGCGATACCCTGGAAGGGAAAAAATCACGAACCCATGAATTGAGGTGCCTATCCAAATCTGGTGAGTATCTGACTGCTGAGATCATAGGCGTTCCCCAGATTGAAAGCGGAAAGATTGTAGGAAAGCTTGGATTTGCTCGAAACATCACCGAGCGCAAGCAAGCTGAAGTGGAATTGCAGAGGGCGAAAGAATCTGCGGAGGCATCAACCAAAGCCAAGTCTGAGTTCCTGGCTAATATGAGCCATGAGATACGCACGCCTATGAATGCCGTTATCGGCATGACAGGGCTGCTACTGGAGGCTGACTTAGCGCAGGAACAGCGTGATTATTTGGAGACTATTCGTAGTAGCGGAAATACATTGCTGGCCCTCATCAATGACATCCTGGACTTCTCCAAGATCGAAGGCGACAAACTGGAACTGGAATGCCGGCCTTTCGACCTGAGAAACGGCGTGGAGGACTCTTTGGACCTGGTGGCCGCCAATGCTGCCGAGAAAGGACTGGAGGTCGTATGCATTTTTGAGAATAATGTACCAGATATAGTAATGGGGGATGTTACCAGGCTCCGCCAGATCTTGGTCAATCTCTTGAGCAATGCAGTGAAGTTTACTGAAAAGGGAGAAGTAGTGTTAGCAATTAGCTCTTTGCCCCTGGAGCATGGAAAAATCGAACTCAATTTTGCAATTAGGGACACTGGTATCGGGATATCCAAGGATCGAATGGACAGGCTGTTCCGGTCCTTCAGCCAGGTCGATTCTTCTACTACCAGACATTACGGAGGAACCGGTCTAGGCCTGGCTATAAGCAAACGCCTCGCCGAAATGATGGGTGGAAGGATCTGGGCAAAGAGCGAACCGGGAAAGGGCAGTACTTTCCAGTTCACCATAATCGCAAAGTCACCTGCACCGAAAGAAGCTGTCCCTATGAATCCCAGCCTGATTGGGAAGCGAATTCTTGTGGCCTATGAAAATGACCTTGCCCGAAGCATGCTGGCAGAAGCCGCGCGGTCTTGGGGGATGATTCCGGCTGTGGCAACCAGTGGAAAATCCGCCCTGGAAATGCTCGCTGCAGAGACCTTTGATTTTGTGATTCTGGATGCAGCATTGCCTGATGTAGATGGCCAGTCCCTTTCCAGAGAGGTCAAAAGAGGCAAGAATGCAGAAACTCTATCCGTGATATTCATTCCCATCGGCCGCAGCCTCTTGCGAGAGACAAAGGTCGATGGTTGGCTGACCAAGCCCATCAAGCCCACCCAGCTTCACAATCTGCTGATAGAGCTTCTCTTGCCAAAAAGAGATTTGAAGCCCTGCTCTAAGCCCTCTCCTAGCGATATTAGGGAGCACAGTCTGCGTATTCTCGTAGCGGAAGACAATCCCGTGAACCAGAAGGTAGCTCTTTGCATGTTAAAGCGCATTGGATATAGGGCTGATGTAGCTGCTAATGGCTATGAAGTCTTGCAGGCATTGGAGCGGCAGCCCTATGATGTTGTACTTATGGATGTCCAGATGCCGGAGATGGACGGCTTTGAAGCAACGCGCCGCATTCGCAGCTTTGGATTTAAGATCTGCATAATAGCTATGACTGCCCACGCGCTTAATGGTGACAAAGAAGCTTGTCTATATGCGGGCATGGACGAGTACGTCAGCAAGCCGATCCGAATGGAAGAGCTGCAAAAGGCTCTGGAAAGATGCGTCGCAACCAAGAACTGCGGAGGCTCGTGACTTTGGACTGCACCCCTGATAGTAGACAGTTAGTTAAGAAACAGTTTTTAAGGCAAACTCCACTTCGAACTGTTCTGGAGATCTATATTCATTCAGGTATACCTCCTCGACCTTTAGGGTTTTGATAAAGCCCTCTGCAAAATCAGTCTCAGAACACGCTTGCTCTGAGCGAGAGGTTTGCCACTCACAAGTTCAGCTACTACTGATAAGTTGATGTTGCTTAACTCATTGTCCACTAGGATGGGTTCACTCCAATCCCCTTTTCTTTCACCTCGCGGGAAGTGCTGTACGAGATGCCGTTCTCCTTCGCGAAGGTGAACTCCTCAAGGCAGCCGCTGCGAATGCCGATGGAGGCGTAAGCCTTGACCCCTTCTTTTTCCAAAATTCTCCGGCTGGCGCAGGCGTGGCTGTACCGGGTGCAGCCGAACTCAGCGCGCAGGTCCAGGTGCGCGTCCAGCACCAGTACGCCCAGGCCCCCCGGCGCGCTTCGCCGGGCCAGGCTCTCCACAATGGGCGGTGTGATGGAATGCTCTCCGCCTAAAAAGATGGGAATGGCAGCCTTGGGCAGCAAGGCGATGCCCTCCTTTATGGTCTCTTCCGCGTAAGCCGCATCTGCGCCAAGATCCATATTGCCCAGATCGCAAATGGCAAGGGCAGCCAGATCCACGTCAGAATAATAATCGTAGCTCTCGAAATTAAAAGAGGCAAGACGGATGGCATCCGGGCCGTCTCTCGAACCGGAGCGAAAAGAGGCGGTGCAGTCGAAGGGAAGCCCTACTACTACGTAGTCCGCATCCGGCAAATCCGCATCGGCGTCGGCAAAGCCGCACCTTTGGAACATGTTATAAATTTAAAAGATTTCAGCGCAGGTCCAGCTTGCTCCTGCCCATGACGAAGAGATAGGGAACCTCTTTTCCTTCCTCGATCTTCGGCTTCTGATCCGCGGTTATGGGAACATCGACTGTGGCGAAGCTTCCCAGGTCCATGAGCTGCACAGAGGTGTCGCTGATGGATAGAACCTGGCCCGTTTTGCGCTCCACGTTGGGCACATAAATCTTGGTGGTAACCGGCTGAACGATGGACTTCTTCTGGTTGTCGAAGATGCCTATGGCGTCCACCCTGGCTTTGGCGCTGCCGTGCTTGCCGGGCTTGGAATGGGATATGCTCTTGATTATGCAGGGCTCTTCGTCGATGATGACGTACCTTCCTTCTTTCAGCTCTCTGACCTCAACCTGCTCCTTCATTTCATCACTCCTAGCGACGAATGCAACTCTCCTATTTAAAGGATGTCTTTCATGCGCCGCATTGCTTCCTCAAGCTGAGAGCGCGCCGCAGCATAAGAGATTCTGATGTGCTCTTTTCCACCGGGCCCAAAGGCCGATCCGGGAACGGTGATGACACCCGCTTTGCCTAGCCTGGCAGCCACTGCATCTCCGTCTCCCACCCTGGGGAAGAGATAGAATGCGCCCTCCGGCTCAATGATATCTATGCCCATCTCCCGGAAGCCTTTTACCAGAAGATCCCGGCGAGCTTTGAACTCGTCCCTCATCCGGGCCACGCACTCCTGCGGCCCGGTGATCGCCTCCAGAGCTGCCGCCTGAGAGATGGAGGGCGCGCAGGCCTGAATATACTGGTGAACCTTGAGCAGTTGCTCCAGAGCGCCGCCTTTGGCCGCCAGATAGCCCAGCCTCCAGCCGGTCATGGCATAGGTCTTGGAGACGGCATTGACGGTGATGACGTTGTCCGAGAACTCTCCGGGGCTGACGTGCTCTCCCTGGTAGATGAAATGCTCATAAACCTCATCGGAGAGCACAGTGATGCCTCGATCCTCGGCGATCTGGGCAATTGCCTGCATCTGCCGGGGCGTTCCCACCGATCCAGTGGGATTGGAGGGCGAATTGACAATTATCAGCCGGGTTTTATCGGTTATCCTCTCCTCTATGGCCTCGGGCGCAAGCCGCAGTCTGTCGTCAAGAGGGACGCAAACAGGTCTGCCGCCCACCAACTTGGTCAGCTCGGCATAGGACAGGAAGCTCGGATCGCCAATCAGGACCTCATCGCCCCGGTCGACCAGCGCGGCTATAGCCAGGAAGAGAGCCTCGCTGGCCCCGCTGGTCACCATGATCTCCTCCGCCGAACAATCGATTCGGTTCTCAGAGCTGAATTTTTCCGCAATGGCAGAGCGAAGGGCCGGCACTCCGCAATTGGGTGTATAGCCGCACATTCCCTTTTCAATAGCCTGGATAGCCGCCTTCTTGATATGCTCCGGCGTGTCGAAGTCCGGCTGGCCCAGCCCCAAATTCACAGACCCCGGGGCCGCTCCCTCAAAACATTTCCTTATGCCTGATATCTCAATCTTTTCCGTGCAGCTTGCAAATCTCATGGCTCTTCCCTCCTGTCAACAGCTCCCACCGGCTCATCCTTATAAACCACATTAAGCGTGCCAAAGCAATTAAGCCTGGACAGCTCCTCTTTTATAAGGTTCATCCTGATTCTGCCCCCTCTCCAGTAAAGGGTGATCTTGACATCCTCTTTCTCCGTCTCCTGGGAGATGGACTCCATGAACATCTCCAGCGCCCGGCTATTGGAGAACGGAACCACAAATATGGCCCTGTACATCTCATTCTTGCGAGCGTAGGAGGTGAGAATATATCCGTTGTTCTCAAACTCGCTGATCTCCTCGAAAGGGCATAAGACCTCCTTTTCGTGCTCAGCCGTTCCATCAACCTGGGAGATTATCAGGAGAATCTTGGCGATGAGCGACTTATCCAATTTTCTTCCAAACCAGATATTGATGGCGCCCTGGGTGAGGACAATGGATACCGCAGAGCCGCTCACCTCAATGGAGACCGGCTCCGGCCTATTGCCTGAGGAGCTGGGCATAGGCCCCTAGATCGAGCGGAGCAGATATAACCGTTTCGAGAATACTCCCAAGACGGAAATGAATAATCAAAGAGAGGGATGATGCTTTGGACCAATGCCTGGCAGCTTTAGAGAAGCGCTTTCTAGAGGAGCCTTATGCCAATATCTTCGGCATAAGGATTGTAGAGCTTGAGGAGGGCCGCGCTCTTCTCAAGATGAAGACCTCCGAGAATATGAACAACCTCTTCGGCACCACTCATGGAGCTGCCATCTACTCGCTGGTGGATGCCGCTTTCGAGCTGGCTGTCAACTCGCACGGCACCGTGGCGGTGGCCTTGGGCGTGAATATGAATTACCTCAGCGCGCCTCTTGCCGGCGAAAGCTTACTGGCTGAGGGAATAGAGGTCAATCGCTCTCGAAAGATCTCGTCCTGCCACATTTCCGTCACCGGCGAAGACGGGCGATTGATCGCGACCTGCCAGGCCCTGGCTTACCGAAAGAAGGACAAATTGCCCTTCCTCTGAAAAGCAGAGTTTATATTCCATCGCGGCCCTTGGCCAAGACGATGAGACTTGCCTCCTGCATAAAAAAATACAAAGACGACACCCACCGGGCTGTGCCACCCGAGGAGACGCTTAGAAGCGCCGAGGCCAAATTACCCGCCGCCGGGATCACCAGAGTGGCGGACATAACCAATCTGGACCGAATCGGCATACCCGTCTTCTCCTCCATCCGGCCCATGGCCGATCGCGGTGCTGTCTCCGTCTACAACGGCAAAGGCGCCACGCCCACCGAGGCTAAAGTATCGGCTATGATGGAGGGCCTGGAGCGCTACTCGGCAGAATTAAGAGACAGGGAGCTTAAAATCGACTGCTTCTCCCGTCTGGACGGAGCGCTGGATCCAAGCGAGCTGATCCTGCCCTCTGGAGCAGAGCCGGATGCCACGATACCCTGGATCTCCGGCTGGGACATAATGAATGATGAGGAGATTTTAGTTCCGGCCAATGCGGTTTTTCATCCCCTGCCCTCTGATTACAAACGCCTCTTTAGAACCAACACCAGTGGCCTGGCCTCGGGCAATGTGATCGAGGAGGCAATATTCCACGGCCTGGCCGAGGTTATCGAAAGAGATGCCTGGGCCCTGGTGGAGGCGACAAAGATGACCGGCCCCCTGATCAGCGACATTGAGGACGGCCAGGCAAAGGGCCTCCTGGACAAATTCGCGGCCGCCGAGGTGGATATCTATCTGAGGGATATCACCAGCGACATTGGCGTTCCTACCTGCGCAGCCGCAGCCGATGATGTCCGGCTGCGCGATCCAACTCTTCTCACCACGGGCATGGGCACGCACACCAGCGCCGTTGTGGCAGTGCTGCGCGCCCTCACCGAGGTGGCGCAGAGCCGACTCACCCAGATTCACGGGGCGAGAGAGGATACAACCCTGGCGGATTTCCGAAAGCAGATCGGCTACGACAGGACCAAGAGGCTTAACAAGCACTGGTTTGAAGCAACCGATACGAAGAGCTTTGCGGAGATCCAGTCCTTTGAGAGCGACGACTTCCTGCTGGACATAAAATATATGCTGAAGAAACTGGAGGAAGCAGGCCTCAATCGGGTGGTGGTAGTGGACTTGACATGCGAGGAGATAGGCCTTCCCGTGGTCAGAGTGATTGTGCCGGGGCTTGAGAATGCAGCAGTGGACCCGGAAAGGGTGGGAAAGAGGTGCAAAGATGCCAGCAGAAATGCCAGGAATCGTCGTATTCCTCGGGCCAAGCCTCTCCAGGGCTAGGGCGGAGCAGATTTTAAAGGCTGACTACCGGCCTCCTGCCAAGCGGGGCGACATTTACCAGGCAGCCAAGGAGGGAGCCGGGATCATTCTGCTCATCGACGGCGTCTTCTTTCAGGAATGCGCTGTGGCTCACAAGGAGGTGATCTATGCCCTGGAGGCGGGAGCTAAGGTTCTGGGCGCCTCCAGCATGGGAGCCTTGCGTGCCTCTGAGCTGGACATTTACGGCATGGTGGGAGTAGGCAAGATTTACCAGGCATACAAGAGCGGCCATCTGGTCTCGGATGACGAAGTGGCCCTCACCTTCGATCCATTCTCCTATGAGCCCAGTTCCGAGCCGCTGGTGAACATTCGCTTCAATTTGGATTTGGCCTGGCAGATGGGCGTAATCAGCGCTTCATGCAAAGATAGGCTCTTTCATTTTGCAGAGGCCCAGTACTTTCCAGATCGGACCTATGAGCGCATGCTTTCGGATGCCTGCGGCCTGGTGAAGGAAAAGGAGCTGCAGCGTTTTCGTGATTTTTTGGCCAAAGATAAGCGTGACTTCAAGATGGAGGATGCGCTGCTGGCCCTGGAGCGAGTCAGGGAAATGGCTGATGACCAAATTGAAATAATAGTCTCTCAGACAGGGGGCCAATTCGATTGACTATGATAAAAAAGATTCTAGCTTTAAAAGAGGAGCGCCAGGCGACCATCCTGGCCCATAACTACCAGATCCCGGAAGTGCAGGATATAGCCGATCTGGTGGGCGACTCCCTGGAGCTATCCCGGGCAGCAGCCCGCCTGGATTCTGAGGTCATTATCTTTTGCGGAGTGGACTTCATGGCTGAGACCGCAGCAATTCTCTCCCCGCAAAAAAAGGTGGTTTTGCCGGAGAATGGTGCCTGGTGCCCCATGGCTCACATGATCACGCCGGAACAGCTGCGCGATCTCAAAGCCCTCCATCCGGAAGCTGCCGTCGTTTGCTACGTAAACTCCACAGCAGAAATAAAAGCGGAGAGCGATGTCTGCTGCACTTCCGCCAACGGGGTGCAGGTGGTAAACTCACTATCCGAGAAGGAGGTCATCTTTGTGCCGGACAGAAATCTGGCCGCCTACGTGGCCCGCCATACCGATAAGAAGATCATTCCCTGGAACGGCTACTGCTACGTGCATGATCACCTCACCGCGGAGGAGGTGCGCGCAGCCAGGGCGGAGCATCCCAACGCAGAGGTGCTGGTGCACCCGGAGTGCCGGCCTGAGGTCATCGATCAGGCTGATTTCGTATACAGCACGGCCGGAATGGGCAGGCATGCCTTGGCAGGCGCAGCCAGGGAGTTCATCATCGGCACTGAGACGGGCATGATCTACCGGCTAAAGAAGGAGAATCCTCTGAAGGAGTTCTATCCGCTCAGCAAGAACGCCATCTGCCAGAATATGAAGAAGACCGACCTGGCCAAGGTCTTGCGGGCGCTGCAGACCCTACAGTCGCAGGTGACGGTGCCCGAGGAGATTGCGGTGAGGGCGCGCCGGTCGATTGAGAGGATGCTGGCAGTCAAGAACTGAGCGATTGGACCCGATGGAATCGAATCACGGCCTTGCCCATACCAAATGGCAGAGTGACTTTAAATCGTTCTACCTACACCACCGCCCCCTCCTCCTTATCCGGGTGCACCGCCAGCACCAGCACCTCGGAGGGCGCCAGATCCCGGATCTCTACGTAAGCCACCTCTCCCGCCCTTTTCACAGGCAGCTTCGATCCCATCCGATAATCCCCGGAATATCTCTTGGGCTTGGCTGCCGCCTCTGCAGAATTGAGGACCACGGTCATGCTGCCCTGGCCCTCCGGCCCATTCAGGTCCGCATCCACCAGCACATCGGCGCTGCGCTTCTCACAGCCGTTGGAATTGAGGACGCAGAGCACCTCTTCGTCATCCAGGATGCGTGACCAAGCCACGATCTGGCCGTCCATTTTCTCGCCCGCCACATCATAGCCCGCCCCGTAGAAGTCGAAGCGGAAAAGCCCCTCTTCCGGAAGGGCTATCTGACGCAGGTACTGCCTGCCGTGCCGCAGCGCGGGAAAGGCCTGGCGCAGAACTGCCAATGCGGCAACCCTGCGAAAGACGGGAAACTTGGGGTCAAAGCAGTGATATCCGGCTGTGCCGAAGGGCCCGAAGCCGGGCAGGCTGCTGTCCCTCTCGGCGGTGAGGCTGCCGCTCCCAGCCGGGCGCGGGTGCTCCGGGCCGAACATGGCCTCACGCAGATAGCGATCCGACCTCTTCCACTCCGGCAGCCATTTCCTCTCCGCCTCCTCTGGCCCGGCCAGGGCCTGCTCTGTGCCGAAGTAGATGCAGGGTATTCCCAGAGTGAAGAGCTGCAGGGCCACGCCTGCGGCAACCTGGCTCTCCGAGGCCGCCTCTGCCGAGAAGCGTATCTTCTCCCCAAAGACGTGATCATGATCGTCCAGGATAGAGACATGCTGATTGCCCAGGTTTCTGTGCGATCCGAAGACCACATTGGAGTTAAAGCCCTTGAAGTACTCGCCCGGATGCACAAGGCCTTTGGCCACGCCGCTCAAAACCAGCCGCATCTCTCCTATGTCCAGGGCGGCATTGAGGTTTCTGTCCAGCGCATCCAGATACCGCTCTGCGGTGTAGTCCCCTCCGGCAATCTCTCCCGCCAAAAAGAAGTTCTCCTTTCCCAGGTTGGCGGCAAACTCCTTGATGCTGCCACAGAAGTTTCTCGCCTGCTCGAAGGATACATGCTTTAGAGTATCAATACGAAATCCGTCGCAGTCGGTCAGGGCAATCCAGTATTTGTAGCACTTTGCCAGATCATTTAATAGCCCCAGCGCATCAAGGTCGAAATCCCTCAGGCTGCAGAAATCGGAGCGCTTGTGCTCCGCCAGGGGATCGCTGATTTCGCCCGCTCCCAGATTGCCGCTGCCGGCCCTTGTGTAGCGCTCCTTATCCTGAAGCTCTCGCGGCCATACCCCATCCTGACCATTCTCTATGGCCTCTGCTGCCCGGCCAATGTCATCTCGCCAGGCGCCGAACTGATGCCGGCCTGGGGTGTAGGCGGGCTCGTAAATTCCTCCGGGAGTTCCGGGGGCATAAAGCCAGTTGCAGCCGGAGTGGTTGAAGATGATGTCCAGAATGATGCCTAGACCCTCCTTATGAGCCGCAGCCACGAGGTCAGTCAGATCTTTGCGGCTGCCGAATCTGCTATCGACCTCCAAAAAGTCCTGCACGCCGTAGCCATGATAGCTGTCCTCATGCACCCGCTGACAAAAGACTGGGCTCAGCCATAGAGATGTAACGCCCAGGCTCTTCAGGTAGCCGAGCTTGGACCTGACTCCCTTCAGGGTTCCGCCCTGCCAGCGCGCGAAGCCCGACTCTGCCCAGAGCTGCCAGCTCCAGGGTTTTTCACCTATCTCGGGACGTGCTGCCAGGAGGTCCTCTCTATTCAAAAGCTTGCGGCTTTTCTCCAGGCCATCGGAAAAACGATCTACCAGGAGGAAGTAGAGAATCTCGTCTCTCCAGTCTACAGGCGAATGGTAGTATTCCTGCCGCCGCGGCAAAAAGACATCATTATCGATGCATTCCGGCCTGTCCTTGCCAAGCGCTTTTTCTGCAAATGTCATGAAAGATCATCCGTTGCGTTTTATTGCCTACTATAATATAAATTTGCAATTAAATAATGAATGCCATTAATACTACTATTACCCGCTATTACAATCTCTATAGCACTTATTATTTCTTACATATTGTATAAATATTTTACTATGGCCGGAAAGAAGAAATTGAAACGGCTGCGGCATTTTTTCATGAGAATCGAAACTGTTAAGGTCTATTTGCTGCAATGCTGTGGGCATGACTTTTGCATTCTTTCCCGCGGTGGACCTGCGAGGCGGCAAGTGCGTGCAGCTCGTCGGCGGCGTGCCTGGCACCGAGGTCGTGGCCCTGGACAATCCACTGGCGCAGGCGGAGCGCTGGGTAGCACAAGGCGCGGACCATCTGCATATCATCGATCTGGATGGGGCCATTTTTGGAAAAAGAGTCAACGCCCCCATCCTAAGCCGGATCGTGAAAAAGCTGGACCTGTTTATTCAGGTGGGGGGAGGCATTCGCACTGAGGAGGATGTGTCCACTATCCTCGATTTGGGTGCAAATCGAGCCATTCTGGGAACGGCTGCCCTGAAAGACCCGGATATGGTCTCTCGCCTGGCCGATCGGCACGGCCCAGAGAAGATTATGGTGGCCCTGGATGTAAGAAAGGGGGACGTGACCACAGAGGGCTGGCAGAGGACGTTGGGCAAAAAAGCGGTGGAGCTGGGAAGGCTCTTTGAGGAGAAGGGAGCCGGCTCAATTCTTTTCACCAATATCGATGTAGAAGGAAGGCAATTGGGAGTCGACCTGGGACCGACGTGCGACCTCGTGCGGGCCCTGAAAATCCCGGTAGTGGCCGCAGGCGGCGTTACAAGCGTCGAGGATGTCCTGGCCCTGCGAGATGCCGGCACGGGCGGGGCTGTGGCGGGAACGGCGATCTACACAGGCAAGCTCTCAGTGCGCCGGACCCTTGAAGCCCTGAGTGCGACGAAATGAAATGAGGTGAAAATCATGAGGAAAGGTGAAGCAGAAGGAGTGTTCCGAGAGTGCAGGGCAAGAGCTGTCCTGGACCTGGACGGCTCAGGAAAGGCAGTCGTCAGCTCCGGATCGGGATTTTTGGATCACATGCTGACAGCCCTGGCCCGGACGGCCCTGCTGGACTTGACGATGCAGGCGGAGCCGGGCTTCTACAGAACGCAGGCCCTGGGAGCGGCTATCGGCCTGGCATTGGACAGCAGCCTTGGGGAGCGCAGCGGAATTCGCCGCTATGGCAGCGCATCCGTACCCATGGACGAGGCCCTGGCCGATGTGGCCCTCGACTTCAGCGGCCGGCCCTACTTGGTTATGGCCGGAGAGTTTAGGGGCGAGAGGATTGCTGACTTTGAGGTGCAGCTCTTGCAGCCGTTCCTGGAAGCACTCTGTGTCGGCGCGCGGCTGACGCTGCATGTGCGCTTTTGCGGCGAGAATGATCACCACAAGGCAGAAAGCATCTTCAAGGCCCTGGGCTTTGCAGTACGCCAGGCTGCGGCATTGGAGGGAACGGGCGTGCCCAGCACCAAGGGCGTGATCTAAGAAGAGCTTCATCAGTGGCTTCTCGCGAGATTCAGTTTCACGCGAAGGCGCCAAGTCCTGATGGGAGAAGGGCAATAATTCTTGCCACAAGCTTATTGATTTTCGCTTTAGCCGATGACCAATGAAGCTTGCAGAGAATGTTTCCAGGGTAATCATAATATATATTGTTGATCATTCTCGAAAATAAGGTGACGATAAGCCCGGAGTTTATCTCCATTACAAAAGCAGAGTCATGGGATTCTGCGCTTCACGAGGTAAAAAAATTTGGGATATGCGGTTTAAAATTGCTCACAACCGGCCAGGACCCCTTGAGCCATGAGATCAAGACTATTTCAATCGCCCTTCCAAATAATTCCATTTACATTATCGACTGCCAAGAGCCGGGAAGAAATATTCTGAGTGATTTGGCAGGACTCCTGGAGAACAGACGAATCAAGAAAGTCCTGTACGATGCCTTGCACGCCATCGCTTTCATCAGGACCTCTCTGAATCGAAAGCTGAATGCCTGCAATATATTCGACCTCATGCTCGCCTCTCAGATCTGCTGGTCTGGATACTACTATTTGACCCCCTCCAATTCGGCTAAGAATCCCTGGAAGAAGAGCAATCCCGATCACAGTCTTGACGCACTGGCGGAAAGACATCTGGGCATCGTCCTGGACGCTGAATTGAGCGCTGCCGATGCTTCTGCCGTGTTATTGCCGCTTCACGATATCCTGGCAGAACTTCTGGTAAAGAACGGCTTGCAGAAGATTGCAGATCTGGAATTTGAAGCAGTTTGCTCTCTCGTGGAGATGGAGATCTCTGGAATTTATCTGGACTGCGATCAGGCCAAAGGAATTGTCGAGGAAGAAGAAAATGAGATTTGCAGTCTGGTCTGGACGATGCAGGATGAGGCCAGGAAGAAGGGCTTTGTTACAGTCATAGTCACCCATGACGGCGAAAGGCTGAGCTACTATCTGAATCCTGAGCGGCAAGAGGATGTTATGGCCTTTTTGAGAAAGCGGGGCTACGGCGTAGCCAGCACCAAAGCGGAGGTCTTGAGGGGGCTTGCTGCGGCGGGCTGTGCATTTGCCGAGGCTGTTCTTCGCTACAGGCATGTGTCTCACCTCATGGCATTTCTAAGCAACTGGTTAAGCCATGTTCATGCCAAGGACGGCAGGATTCATCCTCAGTACTTCCAGATTCCCTCCTCCACAGGCAGAATCAGCTCCAAAAATCCCAATGCCCAGCAGATTCCCAGGAAGGGAGACGATGCCCCGGCCATAAGGAGGCTCTTTTTGCCGGCAGTTGGGAAGAGGTTTGTAAAGGCTGATTTCTCCACAATTGAGCTGCGCATCATGGCATTTCTTTCCGGGGACAGGGCCATGCAGGAGGCTTTTCGGGACGGAATTGACCTGCACAGGCTTACAGCCTCCGAAATCAGCGGAGCTGACCAGTCCCAGGTGACGGACGCACAGCGGCAGGCTGCCAAGATCATGAACTTCCTGCTCATCTACGGAGGATCGGCCAAGACATTGCAGTGCAAGGTGCGGTCAGATTACGGGATATTCATGTCTCTGGATGAGGCAGAGGAGGCTAAAGCCAGGTTCTTTCTCACTTACGAGGGAGTTAGAGTTTGGCAGGAGCGGCAGCTTCAGGAGATGAGCTATACAGTGCAACACTACTTCCACAACTGCATTCAGGGATACTTTTGCATGCCTCTCACCTGCACCACAACGGCCCTGGGCAGACGGCGAGTCTGGCCGCGCTTTGGAACCGGAATCCGGGCCTCCAAATTTCAGATGTACAATACCCCTTGCCAGGGGACAGGCGCTGATCTCATAAAACTTGTGATGTGCGAGGTCTACGATAAAATATCCTCGGAAGATGCCAGGATAATCGGCTCCATTCACGATGAAATTCTCCTGGAGGTCCCGGAGGAGCGGGCGGAAGAATATGCCCGGATGCTGCAAGAGATCATGGAAAGAATAGGCTCGAAGCTACTGCATCCAGTGCCGGTAAAAGCGGAGGTGAAAATACTATCGTCCCTTGGCGAGCAGTCTCATCAGAAAATTTTATAAGTATTTTACGTCCTTAACCTCTCTACTATGGGATGCAAGAGATTCAGGGATCAAATCCTCTGCAAAATTTTGCATGTGTGCTGGGTGGGGGCAAATAAGACACAAATTGTATATTCAAGCAACATGAATTTTCATACTGTTGTGCCTTATCTGAACTTGCTCATCAGAAATGGGCTGGCTGAGAGAGTGGAAGGCGAAAGACCCAGGTACAGGACTACCCCCAAGGGTGCAGAGGTTCTGCAGCATTTCGAGGAGATTGAGAAGCTGATGCCTGAGATGGAGGCGCTAGAAGAGCCGGCGTGAAGGCAACAACGGTATATCTATTATTACTATTTTTAGCTATCATTGTGGAATTTGAGATTGACATTAATAGCGATTCAATGTTTCAATGCAGCCACATCTTCTCAGACATGGAAATCTGGAGCGCGATAGAAGACAAAGACCCCGGAGGGTTTGCAAGCGAATTGATTATGAACCACATGCCCGCCAAGGTTCGCGACGCTTTCGGGGCTGCAGGAGGAAGGCATGAATAATGGGACGCAGATTGCAGAAATGATCAATTGCCTAAAAGCCACGGTTGCCGAAAACATCAAGAAGCTGAAGGATAAGGGAGAACTTGAATAGGAGTCGCGATGTTTGCGCTACAGCTATCACGCACCGCCCAAAAAGCCTTAGATAAGCTTCCGCCCAATGCTACGAAGAAGATCTTCATCCATCTGGAAGAGATCAAGAGAGACCCTTACCGGTCTCGCCCGCTGGCAGATATTGTACCTGTTGGAGGTCGTGACACTCATTATAGGTTGAGAGTCGGAAAGGTCAGAATAGAATATGAAGTATGTAATTCAGTTAATACTATAAAAATATCTAAAATATTTCAAAAGAAAAGAAAATCTGATTACAGATAAAGCGATATACTAGCGAAAGAGAAGAGACTATCCAATGGCAGCACGAAGCAAAGTCATGGTCGCGAGTGATGAACTCTTTAACGAGTTTTCAGCCCTCGATGAAGATGATGAATCAACCGCGGAAAAAATTCATGCTCTCATCGAACACGAAAAAGACGATTTCATCAGCCTTGAAGAATATGCGAAGCGGCGCGGCATAAGTCTTTGAGTGCGAGATTTTATCTATTTTATATTATGATTTCTGTAATCGATTTTAATTATATTTTGTTCGACCATATTAATTAGAAATGCCTATACGCTCAGGCTCACATCCCTCCCGGACCGTTTCCACAAGCCATGATAGCCGATTGTGGGCAAATCCGTGAGCTCTTCCAGCTTCAATGGAGCCACGTCTTTTCAGACATGAAAGAAGACATTCCGTTGCTAAAGTGCAACATGAGCTTTGTGTCTCACAACGCCGCCTGCTTTCCATGGCTTTCACGTAGCGGATTCTTATCGAGATCAACTATGAATTGCCTATTGTTGTTATCCCTGATCAATAGACCCAGGCGTTCTCCTTCCTCAATGATGTCGCAATTGAGAAGAGCATAAGGACTGATGACTCCCTTCAAAAACACTGATAGGTCAGCAGGCTCATCAAGAATCTCTTTCGCTTTCCTCACTGAGATCGCTCGGTTGACCTTTATCTCCTCCTTCTTCTTGATGATGACGTGCCATCTTCCGTACCGATGTTCGTCCCAACGACGGAGGACGAACTGGGTGAAGGCAATGCCGAAAACCACTGCCAGAAAGCTGGCGATCAGGTTCTGCGAGATGGCAATGATGAAACTCCAGATTATATCATTCATGGCTTACCCCCGATTTCGCACGGTATGTGCTTGTTTGATTCGTTTTAATGGAGCCACGTCTTCTCAGACATGGAAATAACAAAAAGCAACAATGACGTTGTTGATAACCCGCATGGCGCTTCAATGGAGCCACGTCTTCTCAGACATGGAAATGGAGCTTGGCTCCTGTGGCAAGTAAAGGAAATGTTTATCGACGCTTCAATGGAGCCACGTCTTCTCAGACATGGAAATCGCCTCCGGCCATATATGGGAGGAGCGATCCATCGCGGTGGTGCTTCAATGGAGCCACGTCTTCTCAGACATGGAAATGGTGATCTTTTGAAGATCACCGGCCCGGCAAGCTTGCGCTTCAATGGAGCCACGTCTTCTCAGACATGGAAATGCCCAACTCCTCGATGAGGCTGAACAGCAAAGAAGAAACGCTTCAATGGAGCCACGTCTTCTCAGACATGGAAATCTGACAGGCGGCATAAACATGCTCACGGGCGGCGGCTTCAATGGAGCCACGTCTTCTCAGACATGGAAATAACTGCCCTTCCGCATAAGTGCGTCTGACAAAAAAACAACCCGCTTCAATGGAGCCACGTCTTCTCAGACATGGAAATTGCCGTAGGAATTCCCTGAGAAAACGCAGCTCCCGCGCTTCAATGGAGCCACGTCTTCTCAGACATGGAAATCCGGTCGAAGAGTCCCTGGATGCACTGGTCGAGGCCAATCTTCGCTTCAATGGAGCCACGTCTTCTCAGACATGGAAATCCTGGATGCAGCCACAGCAGGCGGCTGGACTCTGACGCTTCAATGGAGCCACGTCTTCTCAGACATGGAAATCAAAAAAAATATGTGGACCACGGTGAAGTAGTCGCAAAACTAAGCTTCAATGGAGCCACGTCTTCTCAGACATGGAAATGTTCATCCTCGGGCTTTGGGTGGCAGCAGAAGGCAGGATGCTTCAATGGAGCCACGTCTTCTCAGACATGGAAATTCAAAATCTCAACAGGCGATATGCGTCTTAGAGACAATGTGCTTCAATGGAGCCACGTCTTCTCAGACATGGAAATGGCAGCAAGGATCGAGATGAGGGGGTTCTGAAGATGGCTTCAATGGAGCCACGTCTTCTCAGACATGGAAATCTAAATACTATCTTCGTGCCAAGCCGCTCTTTCAGTGTATGCTTCAATGGAGCCACGTCTTCTCAGACATGGAAATAAAAAAAGCATGGATAGGCAAGAGAATAGTTAGAAAGCTGGTGCTTCAATGGAGCCACGTCTTCTCAGACATGGAAATACGGAATCTACGTCCAGACTCAGAAGGACACTAAGGTTGACGGCTTCAATGGAGCCACGTCTTCTCAGACATGGAAATTTCCTTGGCGGCGCATTCATCGTCGCCAAGGCCCTGGCGTGGTGCTTCAATGGAGCCACGTCTTCTCAGACATGGAAATAGTTTAGTAACTGAGGGTGCTAAAAATAACAGCCGACGCTAGCTTCAATGGAGCCACGTCTTCTCAGACATGGAAATGCGTTAGCAACTGTGCTTGAGTCTATAGAAGAAATTGCGATGCTTCAATGGAGCCACGTCTTCTCAGACATGGAAATCCGACAACTCTGGTAGTAACTGGTGGGACATTGGCAGGCTTCAATGGAGCCACGTCTTCTCAGACATGGAAATCGTACGGAAGAGCGTTCTTCCAAAATATGATCCCATCTGGTGCTTCAATGGAGCCACGTCTTCTCAGACATGGAAATCCGATACCATTGTGGGTATTCACCGCTTTTCCGTAAGGAAAGGCTTCAATGGAGCCACGTCTTCTCAGACATGGAAATGGCAGGCAGAAGGCCATTCCCCAGAAAGGCTGCCCGAGGCTTCAATGGAGCCACGTCTTCTCAGACATGGAAATGCAAGTAAACGAAAATGGAACCTACAGTCTCAACTTAACGCTTCAATGGAGCCACGTCTTCTCAGACATGGAAATTGCCAAAGGTCTTATCGATGGCAAAAACCTCACCACCGCGCTTCAATGGAGCCACGTCTTCTCAGACATGGAAATCCCAGCTGGATTCCCGGCTGGATAACTGGCAACGATAACGGCTTCAATGGAGCCACGTCTTCTCAGACATGGAAATGGTATTCTTCCCCACTGGAAACGGTCCGATAACAATGAAGCGCTTCAATGGAGCCACGTCTTCTCAGACATGGAAATGAAGAAGACGAATATTCTTACCAAATTTCGACTGTTGCTTCAATGGAGCCACGTCTTCTCAGACATGGAAATGCCGAAACTCTGGCCAATTGCTACAGGAGTATAGACTGCTTCAATGGAGCCACGTCTTCTCAGACATGGAAATACGAGAACACCATCGTCACCTCAAATGAGAGTAAAGGGGCTTCAATGGAGCCACGTCTTCTCAGACATGGAAATGACTCCAAGATTGTCAAGAAGCTTGATGATGCATACTTTGGCTTCAATGGAGCCACGTCTTCTCAGACATGGAAATGTAGACCCCCGGGCTGTATCGGAATGGCGCAATGCTGAGCTTCAATGGAGCCACGTCTTCTCAGACATGGAAATGGTTTGCGGGGTCACTGACATCAGCGAGTGTAGCAAATAATGCTTCAATGGAGCCACGTCTTCTCAGACATGGAAATGATGGCCGCAACGGTCGTAGGTGCGACAGGAGATCAGGCTTCAATGGAGCCACGTCTTCTCAGACATGGAAATCGTTGCGAATGCTATCAATAAGGTATTCTCCGGTACTGGTGCTTCAATGGAGCCACGTCTTCTCAGACATGGAAATGCAAAGCGTCAAGGGTGGAGCTAAGAATATTATACTGGGCGCTTCAATGGAGCCACGTCTTCTCAGACATGGAAATGGCAGCCATTTTAGGCCTTTGCCTGCGTGCGATTTATTCTCAATTTGCGAGCACCTGCCTATCTGGCGGCAAATAACATTTCAAATTTTTCGATTTGTATGCTGTTTTCGTATTGCTCTGGCCCTGCGAGCGCCCCCCGGCATTTCGGGCATCAAGTGGGTGCTCGCAAAAGATCTCATTTATAAATCCTTTGCTTCTTTGACCATAGCCTCATCCCGTCCCTCTGCGAGAGCGCCCTGGGCTGGAGAGATCCAATTCAACAGAGCTTGGATTTTAGTTCTCTGCTTTATACTATCTAAACTTTTCCCTCATCATCCACTCGATTTCTAAAATATCATGGCACTGTGTTTGTCCCACTTCTGCTTTATACCCAGGAACCTGATCCTTGCGTCCGCCCGGCCGTCCGTAGGCCCCATGTCGATGACCATTATCCTGTCCTCCTTGTGATTTATGATCTTATTCAGTGCGGCTATCATATCCTCCAGGCATCCGGAATTCAAATCGCATCGAAACACCGAATAGTGTACCGGCTGTCCAAAGCCCAGCATAGCTTTATGAACTCTCTGTAGACGTTTCTGGTCCATGATATCATAGCTTACCACATAACTTTGCAGCCCGCTCATCTATTCACCTCGTACAAAAGGCCGGATACCCGCCTATCTCTTCGAAGATGGTTCTTGATAGAAGTCGCGATTGGACCTCCATTACCCTGCGATAGCTTATTTTGTAGCCGAATAAGGGATGCGTGACCTCAGTATCAACTCTTCTTTCGTATCCGGCAACCACTTTCCTCCTGGCGGAAGGTGTGAGCATCACACCGGGGTCCGTTCGAATAAAGTCCCTGGAAACCAGCTCCTTGTTGTTGAATAAAGTGATCGCCACTGAGTCGGCGATCAGCGGCCGAAACTCCTCCATCAGGTCCAGTGCCAGAGCCGGTCTGCCATATCTGGGTTGATGATAGAAACCCAGATACGGCTCGAATCCGACCGCCAGGAGGGTGACGAAGGTCTCCTTGGCTAAAATTCCATACAGATAGGACAGTACCGCATTAACCGGGTCCTTTGGCGGCCGCCTGTTTCTGCCTTGAAATGATAACTCTGGATCATTTGTTTTGAGCAGGCTGCCCAGCCTTGAGAAGTAAAGCTCGGCGGCCGCACCTTCAAAGCCAAGCAGGCTCTCAAAGCTTGGTGACGTCTCCGCTTCCCGAGCATAGTCCGCCAGCCTGTCCAGAACATCCTTTGCAACCTCCTCATCATTTCGGCGCAGGAGAATTCTGCAGTTCTTGATCTTTCCCGAAACCATGCTCCTGGCTATGGCCAGCGATTTTTCCGGGTCCCCGGCCCATTCGAACTGCCGAATTCTCAGTTCGATGTTCTTATTGGTATGACCCAGGCAGATGCCCTCGAACCATCCTCCGTGGGTGAAATGAAGTACAGGAATGCCCCGCTGCATTAATTCTACAACGGCCGGCGTTGAGATTTCAACTCCACCGTACAGGCAGACCTGAGATATCTCCATGATCCTGGCACTGCTGATCTTGCCGTCTCTCGATCGGATCTCCAGACAGTCGCCTCGCTTGTGTATGCTGCAGCCCTGATCCAGCACATAAACCGGAACTCTGTCATCCCTGGCCGGCAGCAGCATCCTCAATTCCTTTGTTGGGCTTTCTTTATTCTCTCTGAGGAAGTTCACCTCGTCTGGAAGACATATCCCGCCAAAAGAGCATCGAATGCATTTGGGGCTGTCAACCAGAGGCGGGGGCATCTTTCCCTCCGAGATCATTTGCCTGATTTGGGCAATTATCTCTCTGGTCCTTTGCACCAGGGACTCATCGAACTTCACAGGTACCGGCTTCTTGGATTTCGCGAAATAGGCCAGCCCCTCATCACATAAAAAACCGTTCTCCCTGAGGACCAAACCCTGAGCGCAGAGCTTCACCCTATCGGATTCATATACCTCACCCGGAACATTGGGAGCCTCGCCTTTTTTATATTCGACGGGAATGGCATTTCGACCTTCTCCCTCCAAGAGATTCAAGCGACAGGTCACGCCCAAAACCGGACCGCTGAGGTAAACCGATCTGGATTCAATGGGCTTGGGCTTTTTATCGGATTGATTGCCTTCTGCCGCATCTTCGCATTCAATGAATTCGCCCTCCGTACTTCTGATATAACATTGCCTGGGGCAATAGGCGAACTCGCTGATCATGCCGGCAGGAACAAGCTCCGGCATATTTGGCCTCTGCCTGGATATTTCTTCCATAAAATCCCTGTGATAGTGTAAACATCAAAAAATAAATAGATAACTGATTAGGTTATTTCGGTCCCTGGCCAGATGCATCGCTATGGCTCACACGCCTCTGACCTGATCCATCCGTCTGGCCGGATGGCCCCTGGCCGGCAAGGGGGCCTGCTCTCCAGAATTGGCGAGGATGATAATAATAATTATAATTTTTTAACCAACTGCTCGGTTAGAGTCTCCATTCCGGCGGCATCCTTCTCCAGGGTGATGTTTTGCAGATAGATCTCCTGGCCGGCCTTGCCGGTATGCTGAAACACCCTAACAGGCACCCAGTTTTGCAGCCTCGTCCCAATATAGATGGCCAGATCAAGCGGACCTGCGTAGAACAACAGAACCTCGGTTGCCCCAACCTTCATCGCTTGATCTTTTAATCCATTTATGTTTATCATTGCATTAGGATAATCTTTGGGCTCCAGCCAGCCGCCGCTGCTCTTCCAACTGATGACCGGCACATCTCCCCAATCATGATCTTTCAAATAATCACTGGCAGAAGCATTCAGATCCTTGCCAACACCTATCACTATGGCGATGGGATGTTTAGATAGCCCAACCTTGTTTCCATCCATGGAGACAAATCTTCGCTTTAGCTCCCTCTTCTGCCTCCAAAGGGCAAAGCTGAACCATAGAAACAGGAAAAATGCAGTCAATGACGCAAAACTGGCCATCAACGAAACGATCTCTATCCAGTTCATCTTTCGCCACTTCCACCAATTACATCATGACTTTAGCTATTTAAGCAATTGCGTCCACCAGGCCGGTGATAACCTCTTCTACAAGATGAGACACAGTCCTTCTTCTTTGCAGGGCCAGCTTTTCCAGTTTGGAGAAGGCCGGCTGCGGCAACTCAACAAGAACTCGGCACAGTTTCTCATCCTTTTCAAAGGCCTGCCAGCGAGCTTCCGATTGCTCTGCATCTTGGAAGGCTTCCGCTGCTGAAAGCACATCTTCCTCTGGCTCATGTGGTACAAATTTCTTTTTCATTTTATGGCCTCTTCAAATTGCTATATATTTCATTTCTCAATAATATTGCGCTACTACTATAGTCACGCGTCTTTTGAAGCGGAGAGGGTCACATCCAGCACCTCTCCCACCGACCACTTCCGGCTGTGCGTAG
The DNA here is from genome assembly GCA_026394565.1 of Methanothrix sp. Lineage (GTDB taxonomy): Archaea > Halobacteriota > Methanosarcinia > Methanotrichales > Methanotrichaceae > Methanothrix. Next base: position 12,712 of record JAPKYA010000105.1, on the reverse strand, counting down.
CTACTACTACCGCTCCCAGGCGGGGATCGTAGAAGGCCACTGCTGCCGCAGGCGAGCCATGCAGAAGGTGCAGAGCCATGCCGTAGCGCCAGATGGGGGCGCGGCCCTCCACGATCACAAGCGAGCCGCGGGGGATCTCGGGCAACGGGGGAAGTGGCTCTGAAGGAGCAATTGGTGCCGCAACCCCTATGGAATAGACGACCTGGTTCACAAAGGCCCCTCCAGCTTCAAGCCGAACATGTCAGCAACCACCTGGTTTTGTCGAGGATCGCTGGAAAGATAGAGATCCGCCATCTCCTGGATCTTCCATCCTGGAATGATTTTGCATCCATATATTCTCGATCTTCTCAGAAGCTTCTCTCTTATGCCTCCCTTTTCAGGGTCTTTCACGTTATCCGACGTTGTTGCCAGATAGGCATCCACCCTCAAGGCCTTCGGCCCGGACTTGATGGCCTCGATCTTATAGAGCACATCATCCGCCTGCGGATCATGCTCCTGGCCTCCTGTCTTGCATTCCACAATACAAAGAGATTGGTTTTTCATAAAGGATACATCCAGATCATTGTTTTCGCCTGGCCCGCTCTTTCCAGCGCTCACCCCTAAATGAAGGTCCCAGATGCCTCTTCCTTCGAATGGCCTAAGCAAGCTCCAGACAAAGACCTCCAGCCACTTGCCTGTGAGAAACTCAACCACCGGCCTCTCCAGCCGTCCCGTGAATTTATCCCCCGCCGTGGACAGCCCAAAATATGAGGCTATCTGATCTCTGAGAGCTGCGTCTTCAAGAAATAGGTCATCTTCCTCGGTTAGAGTTAGACCGTCTCTTTCCCAACCATTTCTGTCCAGCTTGATGGCAGCTTCTTTGAACCTCTGCAGCCGGCCCAAGAGACCCCTCAGATCTGCTTCTTCACTGTGCTTTGCCAGAATTGCCGCTGCAGTCGCCCAGGCTAATGCTCTATCCTTATCCTTTTTCAAGCTCTTGCAATTTAGAATATCAAACCCATAACCTGCCAAAAACTCCCTGCTAGTGATCTTATGATCCAGATTAACAGACGGCCCGCCCAGAAGATCTATCGCCTGGCCTTGATTGCCCTCAGCTACATAAAGTGTCCTCAATCCTCTGCTCTTCGAGAACTCATAAGCACCTATGCTCATGGGCTTGGTCCCGCCGGTGAGGTTGATGATCCATTCGTCGTCCGCATGCTTTGAAAAGGCCCGCTCAAGATTCCCATGGACCGCTTTTGACGAATTCTCCTCCTTTTGATCTATGATCATCTCATCATCCATCGAATAATCCAGCCCGCTGGCCGACAGAGCTTTCAAAAACTGAGAATCCTTCTCCTGCCTCTTCATTGCCGGCGTGACCAATAGAACAAGCCTGTCCGGTTTGATTGCTTTTACCGTGAGCAGGTTTGGCACATGCTGGCCGCTTATCAGGCAGACGAGGATCTTCATGCCGTGTCCTCCGGGGACGAGCAAGCGGTCTTCAGATACACCTCCAAAACCTTCTTTGTCTCCTTAATCTTCCCCCATGATCCTATGGTCTGGTAAACTCTATTCATCTCCTTTGCGACCTCACATTTGATCTCGGGATTTTCGATCTCTGACCACTTTTCTAATGCTATTTTGGGGCTATCTCTAAGAAAAGCAGTCACATTATTCTCTTGCTGCTGTCGGGAGATCCACGCCAGCCGTCGCATTCCCCTGTTCTTCAGATCAACTTTCGAAAACCTACCATACCCAGAAGAGGTCTTGGCACCTGCACCCATCACATTCAGTGCATCAGACAGCCACTCTGAAGCCCGGCTGCAATCCGCCCCGTCCCCTGGGCACCGTGGCAAGATCCCGAACAAGAACACCTGCCCCTCGTCCACCGCCAGAAAAGGTATTGGCTTCGGACTGTGCCAGTCTCCAGGAGGCTCATTGTCTCCAGCGTAGTAGGGATTGTAATGAGGTGTCATGACCTCTGCTTTGAGCCTGACCGGCAAGATGGGAAGTGCATCCATGAAGATGACAGAACCTACGTGAATGGGGCCGTCTTTGGGGTCTCTGGGCCCAAAGATTCGCATCAAATCGGCCTTATCTACATTATTTTGCCCATCCAGCCAGCAGGTGGCGTAGCTGCGAACCATCCCTTTGACTGACGAGCCTGGAAGGTAGGGGATGCCCAGGAGATGATGCCAGGCGAAGCCATTCTCTACAGGATGAGATCTCCCCAAGCCGCTCACCATGGGCCCCTGGGTTTCGAGCGACAACGCCAGACCACCGCATTTCTCCAAGAGTGTCAGGCGCCTTTCTACAGTCTCCTCCAGCAAGTCGCGGTCTCCAATAAAAACAGGATTGTCTTTATCATGACTGGTGAAGGCATTCACCCATTCTCCCTTGCCATTTTTTCCAAGACCGCTCTTCCAGCCCCCCTCCCAACGGTCGCAGAACTTGTCATACCTTAGTCCTGCATTAGGACTACTGTCGAAGTCCGGCTGCGATATGGGCTTGTAAAGGGGCAGATTGGCTGTGCTACCGCTCATCCTTTCCTCCTTTCCTGAAGGAATGCCTGACTGAACTTCTTCAGCCACTCCAGATAGGCCAGAGCCTCATGCTGCGCTCTCACGTACTCTTTCTGGTTACCACTGACAATGGCCTCCATGAGGCCTTCGTCCTCTGAGTAGGAGTAGGCCCTGCTCTTTTGCAACCAGTCCGAGACTATGAAGAATAACAACTCGTGTGCCCTCACATCTGCATTTCTATTTCCTTTGGCAGAATATTGTAGGGCTTCAATCATTCCAGACAGATCACGATTTCCTTTTGGAATTTCTTCCTCTCCCATTCTGGCCGCCGCCAGCTCAGTGGCCATGGCCTGGCCAAGACCGTTCATGACGATCATTGCTGGAAGGTTTTCCACATAGGCGCGAAGGTTCCCGTAGAGCGGCTTCTCTGTGTCCTGGTTCTGATCAAGGCCCTTGAGCATTCGTATCGTCCTCAGGGCGTGGTCTGCTCGCTTCTGCTCGCGGGACCGCTTACCTTCTTGCAGTCTTACACCTGATTCTTGGTCGTTAGCCGCCATAGATTCTCACTCTCCATTCCAGGTCTTTAAGGCGAACCACCCGTGACCTACAGTTTCGTTGCCGCCCACCTGAAGATAAGGACGTGTCTTCAGCAGCTTCCTTACTTTAGTGATCGAGCCCTCCCGTCGTTCCATGAGAAGCATGTACATGAGGGTATCCTGAGACAAGGACTCCTCATACCATAAATTCTTGCTGACCTTGGTTGTCTCGTCGAGGTTGTTTCTGGCAACGACAGGAAGACCATATGAAGCGAACCATTTAAAGTCGTCTTCGTGTAGCAACACCAACTGGCGGTCTATTCTATCGGTTGCCGGTCTGTGAGGTATGAGCTTTTTGAGGTGAGCCAACTGCTCAGCAACCTTCGAAGTTGCCTTATCTGTCACCTGAAACTCTCTCTCCTCCAGGAAAATGCTTCCTGAATCCTCGCCCCAGGCCTCTCCTTCATTCGGTCCAACAATTTCTGGAACCGGCTGCGTCCTAAAGCCCGCAAGAGTGATATCCCTCATGAATCTCTCCAGTAGATAGGGACAGGTGACCCAGCGGTACTGGCCCGTGAGGCTTCGCACAGGCAGAAGGAGCAGGCGGGCATCTGATACCATGATCTCGCCGGCTCTATCCGGTCTGCCAAATATATTTTCGATATCTTCTGGAAGCTCAATCTTCTCTTCTTTTTCGTTCCCTTCGCCTGTCACTTTTGGCGTTCCGTGCACCTCCCTGGCCCTGTCCAGAAGAGACCCCTTAAGACTGGAGCCGACGATGACAGGGTAATTGGTCACTTTCTCCCTCGCCACCGGCAGGTCCACGAATCCAGCCGAGCTGCCGACCCCAGGATGGATCGAGGTCTCGGCCAGCATTCCCACAATCATGCTTTTCATTGACTCATCTCCTCTACCATAAACCAACAGCAACCTGCCCAAACCCGCAATTAACCTCTTCGCCGATATGGGTCAGATGCAAAAGCTCAATCGCTGCCTTCTCCCTGGAATCAGCCTCGCAGAACCAGGTTGAGCCCGCGGGCACATAGGGCTGAAGGGGCAGCGGTTCTCCTTGAACAGAATCCCAGCCTCCCAGGAAGAGCGGCCTCTCCAGGCAGGCAGAGATCACCTTCCCAGGCACTCCAGGAATATGATCTCCGGGACCTGGCCAGGAACCTCCCAGGCAAGCCGGAGTGAGATGGATTACGGTGAATCTGATCTTGTCTCCTTCCACCTTCAGCTTCTGTCCTTCTTCTGCTGGAAACCTCGGCACCTCGCTCATGATCCGAGCGCAGGCCATCCTGTTCTCTCCGCCCAGTGCCAGCAAGGATCCCAGCTCGGGCAATCCCTCGGGGCCTTCGAGCAGCATCATCAGGGAAACTCCGGGGGCCAGCCTGACATGGTGCTTGGAGAAGAGGGCTCGATCCTCAGTGGTCAGGATGAGGGAATTTCGCTTGAGACCCACCCAGTATTCATGATCCCAGAGCGCTTTTTGGCGAACGGAGAGGATATCCCTCAAATCGCCTCCAGCCAGAAGGACCTCAAAATCCTTTACTGTGAGATAGTAGTCGCCCAGGGTTTTAAGGCCCTTGATATCACCCCCGGCCGACGGAAGCCTCACTCCTTCCCCCAGATCGCAGTCTACCGGATCTTTTGGGCAGAGACTGGCAAACGACCATGCTTTGGGCGTGAGTCTGGATGGTTCGCAGGTCTTACAAAATTTATCCGTGGAGACTTTCCCGATCAAGTTAAGGGGTGAGGGAAGCAGCAATCCTCCATGCTTCTCAGAGTAGATGTATGGCCCCCGGAATCTCAGCTTTCCCAGATTCTTCCTCCCATCCCCCAGGACAGACATGATATCAGCGGACCAGCGGTCCCGACTTCTGCCATTCCAGCCCATAGCCCTGGCAAGAGATGCTCTCATCGCACCAATCACGGTATGGGCTGAGGGAGGAAATAGGCTTCTCACATCCACCTGGCTGCTCTCGTTCATTAAATATGGTCGACCGTCCCTGAAGAACCAGGTATCAAGGGGCGATATGCTGTAGGCTCTCAATCCTCCATCCCTCCTTCGGCTAGAAATTTCACAAGCATGGCACCGTCCGCGCTTAGGCATCGTTTATCAGGAACGCATTCAAGAGCCTTGTTTCTGAGACAGCGATAGCTCACCGCGAGCAGATCAGCTACTCTGGATCTCGCAACATCCACGCTGACATTCCCACCTTTCGATTTCAGGTACTCTGCAGTGAGCAGATCCAGTATGTCATCCTCCTGAAATTCCTCTGTCAACCTGATGTAGCAGCCTGGCTGCCAGAAAGGCTGAGAGGAGAACAGAGTCAGTATCTCCCGCACGCGGAAGAAGAAGGACGTGGAGAACTGCTTCTCCTCTCCTGACAGAGCTTCTGCCAGCTTGTCGAGCACTGTGCTCTCGCCACGTTTGAGCGATGGCCATGTGGCAGCCCACTGGCAGTACTTGCCACCACCTTTCAGCACGCTTACGGCAAGGCTCTCCCGTCCATTTTCGTCTTTGGCCACATCATCCAGGATATGATGAACCTCCTGGAGCACTGATCTGAGGGGATACCGTCCGTGAGCCATCACAAGCCCTGCAGAGATTGTTCCTCTCGGCTTGTGCTCTGTGGGACTTATCCTCTCGAAAGCTTTCTTGAAGGCGTCCTCAAAGCATCCTGCTAGCTTCACAGCACATCCGATGGCGCTTGTTACAGGAAGCATAGCCAGGACATCGTCGCCACCCGCGTAAACTGTGACTCCGCCATGCTCTCTTACCTTCGAATCCACCTGACTGCTGAACTCGGCCAGGGCAAGGCTGACCTCTTTGCCATGATCTACCAGCAGCTCGCCCATGCTGTCACCATCCATGAGCAGCATGCCGTAGAAGGGAGATGGTTCAAGACCGACTTCTTTATTCAGTCTCGCAAGATGCCTGATCAGGCCCTGCCGCATCTCCTTGACCTGTTCGGATTCCTTGGCGTTCCATCCAAAAGGAGTGTCCTTCAAGGGAGTATGGCGTTGGTTCTCCACTGAGGACTTGAAGTAGAAGTTACCATCCAGCTCCAGGAAATTGATGAGATCTGGATTCCTTGAGCCACCCACTTGCTCCCAGACTCCTACTCTTTGCACTGCTCTTTTGACCGCAGCCTCAAAAACGAGATCACTATAAGAGCCGGCCAGTTTATGTATATTCTTGTTTTTCTCGATCTCCTTCAACCAAGGGAGTGCTGCCACGTACATTGTGGAGGGCCATCTTTCAGCTTTGACATCCCATCCGATCGCATCCTTGGCTACCTTGGGAAACATCCTCTTTATCATGGCAATTGAGCAGAGACGCTCGTCCTCTCCAAAGTCGAGCCTCCCCACATCTGGAAGTTTCCTCAGACGCACCCAGAAGTTAATCTGTTTCGCCCGTTCCGCACGATCCTTGGAGCCTGTGAAGCCCGATAGCTCCTGCCACTCGCCCATCACTGTGCAGTGATCGCCTATCTCAAGCTTTGGGAGCTCGCGGTTCCATGATGGCCTTGTCCTCCAGTTCTTCCTAGCCTCGATGTTCGGAAGCTTTCCCGCAGTCCAGTAGATCTCCCAGAAGTCTTTGACCTGGCGCTCCCAGATATCTTGCGTGCCTTGGCCATTGCTGGAAACGCTAGAGACGAACTTATCCCAGACGGCAGATTCGATATCCTCCCAGCCTTCTCTTATCTGTTCCTCGGCGGCCTTGGCAGCTTCCTTTGGATTCTCTGCCCAGGCCTGGAAACGGTTAGGGATGGTGCCTATCCTTGGCGAATCGCCAGCTCTTTCTCCCATAACCCATGCCAGGAGAAGATCCATCTTTCCACCATCCTCCCAGACCTTGGGCACCATGATATTCCCACCACAGCCTATAATGCCCTTCATAGCACGGGCAGACAGGTAGGAGAGAATGTAAGAACCGCTCCAGAGGTCCCTGGTCCTCCGAGCCTGGCTGATGAACCCCTGTACAGGACCGAGTGAGAACTGAAGATTTGGCTCCAGGTTCATATCGATCCCCCCATAATAGCTCCGAATTGTATCACTTCAAGGTCTGGGAATCTCTTTTGGCCAGTACCATCCTGCACGATCCCCTCCACGAAATCTATGAGGACATCGAGCCAGTTGCTTTGGAGAGCCATGAATTGATCATTCCCATGTTCAGGTCGAATCAAGATATTCTCATCATCTGGAAGGAACTTTGCGGGGAAGATAGCCACCACTGCCACGCATTCATTATCCGAGAGCATCTGGATATGGATAAAGAGCGGGCTAGCCCTGCGCTCGTGATCCTCGGCCAAGACTGTCAGCTTGCGATTAAGGCTTGAGAAGAAGTAGTTATGTGGGAGTCCGAAGGCCACCCGACGCGGGTGATTCTTTGCTGGAGCGGAAAATGCAGCTCTCATATTGTCGTGGTCATCCCGAAAGATATTCTCCGATGGTATCACGTTGTTGACCATACCCCTAAGCCCACAGCTTCTGTACATCTGCATGGCTTGGCCGATCTCACCCAAGAGCTGGAGAGGATCTTCTCCCGTTTTCAGAAGATAGACCCTAGTATCCTGGCAGAACGCTGTGTAATCAGGCATCTTCGGGATGGCTTTCACATGCTTCTGGAAAAAATCCTTAAAACTGGCCATATAGTCATCTACATTTTTTGGGGCCTCATACCTCAATACACCGTCCCGCTTCAGCTCCAGCAGGACGAGGGAGCCAAAACCTCGGCGAGATCTGGAGCCCAGTCCTCCGAACAGGCCCATGGCCTTCAAGGCCCCTTCGAGCAGATCAGCCTCCTCGGAGAGGTCTCCAGAGTACGTAGACTTCCCGCAGGGTGGCCGCAAATAGATCTTCAGATCGCACTCCAGCGGAGCATTTAGATATGGACGGGTTGCCGCTCCGTTTATATCAATTATTCCATATCCAATATACCGCCCCCCCGGTTCCAGGACCTTGCCCGATCTATCCTTCAGCAGACCGCCATTGTTACGCCTCTTATCCGACTGTCCTGGGGCCGAAAGGCTGAGGTGAACTCTTGATTGCCCTCCAGACGAACTGCCAAACAGGGCAAACTCAGCTTTTCGCACCTCTTCCCAGGAGCCATCACGGTGGCCCAAAGCCAGCGCTCGCCACCAGAAGCGCAAGACTCCTCGAATGCTTGCTGCTCTCAGTTCTGCCCATTCTCGGTCTGCTCCGGACATGAATAGGGGTGTGACTATCTTGAAACTGGCCTCCAGTTTTATCATGTTTTGACCGCCCTTTTTATCATTTCAGCGCGCTCCTATAAGCCATGAATTCTTTCTCTGTTGCTGCTATTCTTTTTTATTGCATCCCATGTCTTGAATACAATGCTCATCCTGTGGCACAAACAGACCCATACCGAAATGTGCGCCATAACCGATTGCTATGGGCCCCTGCACCGGCTGAGAAAATTCAATTCTAAATCCATAGCCGCAATTCCCCGCCCGCCTGCCGCGACCTATGCATCTCAATCTCCTGAAGCTTGACCATCCCGTCTGTAATTGCCCCAGGATGGTATACAGTATCGGATCAACCAAGATGGGCTCTGGCAGATGCTCTAGCTTTAGGAGCCTTCTGATCTCGTGCTCGGGGCTGCCAATCTGCAGGCCGGCAGCATCCACCTTTGCCGCGCCTGCCCGCGTGACCTTTGGGTATCGGGTAGGCACAAAAGGCGTGCGAGATACCCAAATTTGCGACTTTAAAAGCAAAGGACACAGGGCATGCCCTCTGTCCGGCCCACCAAAGTCTTGAGGTTGGCCAAGTCTCAGCAGAATCACATAAATCTCAAGACCGTTCTCGCCCCAGACTTCACTTAGATCCTCCAGAGCCTTCTGATCATTAGATTCAAAGCCCATTGGCGCATAAATGGTGGTGTGAGTGATCTCACCGTCATTGCCTTTTCCCAGTCCTTTATTCGATTCGCAAAAGATATGGGCATGTCTGTTCCCCTGCAATGGTCTTCCTTGATTGTCGCAGCCTGTGAAGACGCTTGAGGCATTAGAAAGGCTGACTAGAGCCGCATGGATTTTCTCAGCCAACACTATGGTTTCAGTGAGATACAGCAGGCTCTTGCTGGTTACAGCATAGCGGGCGACAGTGGGTCTCAATCGCATACCTTCGTTACAATAAGGGACTGAATTATCCGGAAAAATAGGGAAGAAATAAGCTTGCTGTCCATGCAACTATTGCACAATGATCCGGTCCATGGTTTAATTTGGGATTTGGTGCAACTCAATTATTATTACCTCAACAAGTGATATATTTGCATATAGATAAAGTTTATTGTGTTAAAAATAATTAAATTTGTAAATATTATTATTAATTTAATAAACATATATTAAATATATTAGTCGTATCTGCGTATGTGGATAGACCTAAAACAGGCCTTCAATCTGCTTGAAGTCGATCCTCGCAGTCGAGTCCAGCGTGAGCGGCGTCAGGGAGATCTTCCTGTCCTGATAGATCGTCTGCACATCCGTGCCCTCTGCATCGTGACAGATCAAGTCGCCGTCTATCCAGTAGTAGGGCCTCCCCCGCGGATCGAAGCGCTCCTGCACAGTGGTCTTGAAGATCTTTCTGGCCAGGCGGGTGACGACGATATCCGTGTCCTCAGTGGCATCAGAGGGCACATTCAGATTCAGGACATCCACACCCGGAGGAAGCCCATGCTCCAGCACCTTTACAGCAACGCGGCGCAGCACTTTGGTGGCTACCTCAAAGTTGTGCTTCTCGCCGTGGTGCATATCGAACTTGTCGCCCTGGTCTACTACCTGAATGGATGCGGCGATGGATGCAATGCCGTAGCTGGCCGCCTCCAGGGCAGCGCCGATGGTCCCGCTGGTGGTGACGGTATCGGTGCTGATGTTCTCGCCCACATTGATTCCCGATACTACGAGGTCGGGAAGCCGGCCTTTCATGATGGCGAAGATGCCGATGATGACGGAATCCACAGGCGTTCCCGTGACTGCATAGGCATGAAAGCCGTTCAAGTTCACCTCTGCGTAGCGCAGCGGCTCAAAGACGGAAACCGATCTTCCCACTCCGCTCTTCTGCCCGGAGGGCGCAGCTACTACTACCTGGCCCAGGCCCTGCACGCTTCTAGCGGCGGCCTGCAGCCCTGCGGCGTAAACGCCGTCATCATTGCTGACCAGTATGCGAGGCATCCATCTATTTGCTACAAACGCAGTATAAAAAGAAATCGTCCTATTCCCAATGATGTAGAGTCCAGAAATTATTTCGCCTATTCGATCATGGAAGCGAGTTTTTTAGCGCACGAAATCCACGACTACGGCAGTTGGAACAGCGAATTCAAAGATCACCTAAAAAAATATGGTATCAAGCCCATATTAGCCCGAGTAAAGCGTCCCCATACGAACGGAAAGTTAGAACGGTTTTTCGGAGAATGATACAGGGATATTCTTAAGACGGAAAAAAGCTAAATAGAATCAGCCAAAGGCGTAGCGAGGTGACTGTATGCCAACGAGTAAGAAACAATTGGAGAAGCTGAACAAAGTGAAAAAGGCCAAGGCAGAAGAGCTCTCGAAGCAGGCGGCTTTGGGTAGCGAATCCGCCAAGAAGAAGCTCAAGAAGCTCGAGAAAAAGATCAAGTGAGCCGCCTGGCCTTTCCACCTATTTTTATTTTCTCTTTAAAGCATCTCTTTATCCTTCTCTGCCAGCCCCAGCACATTGAGCAGTCCCAGCAGGTTCTCTCGGGACAGTGATCCGTCGGATACTTTCTTTAAGACCTCTTTGGCATTGAAGGCCACCCCGAGGCCGGCGTTCTTGATCATGAGGCAATCGTTGGCTCCATCGCCCACGGCCACGATGCTGTCCGGGCTGATCTTCTCCAATTCCGCCAGCCGGTAGATGATGCACCCCTTGGCCTCGGCATCGATGATCTCTCCCTTGATCTTGCCGGTGAGAAAGCCGTCCACAATCTCCAGCTCATTGGCAAAGGTGTAGTCAAAGCCCAGCTGCTCTTTAAGCACATCGGTAAAATAGGTAAAGCCGCCGCTGATGAGAGCGATCTTGTAGCCCACGTGCTTTAGGTGATGCAGCAGCTCCTCCGATCCGGGGGTGAGCTGCAGGTCGGAGGCAATCTCCTGCAAGGTTCTCTCTGGCATTCCCTTCAAGAGGCGCACTCTCTGGCGCAGCGACTCCTTGAAATCCATCTCCCCGTTCATGGCCCTCTCAGTTATCGCTTTTACCTGCTCATCCACTCCGGCAAATCCGGCCAGCTTGTTGAGGCCAGCTTGTTGATGATCTCGAAATCGACAATGGTCATGTCCATGTCAAAGACGATGAGCCGCTTCTCTTTGCGGGAGCGGCCCAGCTCCTGAATCACCACATCGAGGCCGAGAAGCTCGCATTCCTTCTTGAGCCTGGCTTTGCAATCATCCTCATCGCAATCGGAAAAGTCCATGAGAAATTCAATGGAGATGAGATCGCCGCGCGCCGTGACCGATGCCCGTTCGATATTGATCTCATTTCCAGCAGCCACGTTTGCCACATCACGGATGATGCCCGACCGGTCTTTGGCCAGAATAGTGACCACGTGCAGGCTCTTCTTCGACCGGCGGCGGCCCCGGTACTGTCCCAGAGGTAGGAAGTTGAATTGAATGCCGAGATCGTCGGCCTTTCTTTGCAGCCATGCCTGTAGCTCGCTGGCGGTGACGCACGCATTGGCAAAATCAGCTACCACAGACATGACGAATATGCCCTGCATCACCCGCTGATCCATATCCACGATATTCACGTTCTGCCGGGCAGGCTCCTCCAGAATATCGCGAATCAGTCCCGGCCGATCTTTGCCCAGGAATGAGATGACCCAGAGATCGTCGTTCAGAGGGCACATCCCCCTTTTCTTGGCGGCTGCATCGAGAACAAAGCTAGCCATTCAAGCCTAAATACTTTTTCGGACAATAAGTTAAGCAACATCAATCATGCCGAGAACAAGCTGAGCCTCCGCAGTTCTTGGTTGCGACGCATCTTTCCAGAGCCTTTTGCAGCTCTTCCATTCGGATCGGCTTGCTGACGTACTCGTCCATGCCCGCATATAGACAAGCTTCTTTATCACCATTAAGCGCGTGGGCAGTCATAGCTATTATGCAGACCTTAAATCCAAAGCTGCGAATGCGGCGCGTTGCTTCAAAGCCGTCCATCTCCGGCATCTGGACATCCATAAGTACAACATCATAGGTCTGCCGCTCCAATGCCTGCAAAACTTCATAGCCATTAGCAGCTACATCAGCCCTATATCCAATATGCTTTAACATGCTAAGAGCTACCTTCTGGTTCACGGGATTGTCTTCCGCTACGAGAATACGCAGACTGCGCTCCCTAATATCGCTAAGAGAGGGCTTAGAGCAGGCAATGCTCGGCTTCAAATCTCTTTTTGGCAAGAGAAGCTCTATCAGCAGATTGTGAAGCTGGGTGGGCTTGATGGGCTTGGTCAGCCAACCATCGACCTGTGTCTCCCGCAAGAGGCTGCGGCCGATGGGAATGAATATCACGGATAGAGTTTCTGCATTCTTGCCTTTTTTAGCCTCTCTGGAAAGGGACTGGCCATCTACATCAGGCAATACTGCATCCAGAATCACAAAATCAAAGGTCTCTGCAGCGAGCATTTCCAGGGCG
>JAPKYA010000013.1 GCA_026394565.1 Methanothrix sp. | reverse complement strand
TCTGATTAGCGAACGGTAGGTTTAAGAAAGTGGTAGCTATTATCGTCATGGTGGGTCTCACAGGGTACATGTATCTCATAGTATATAAATTCTGTGATACAATGTGCCCTGCCACCATCACTAACTAATGCGATTGTGCCGATCCGGGAGCCAGGTTTTGGAAGGAGTAACCGCCCTCCGTGCCCGCAGCCGAGCTGGTGGTGTTTGTCTGGCCGTTGCTCAAAGCGACAGTCATGCCGCCCAGTCCCGGCTCGCCCGAGTCTCTGATCCCATCTCCATTCTGGTCCTGGAAGGCCCAGCCCACAAAGGTGTGCATGATGGGAGCAGGATCGGATTCACTGCCCAGGGAATACGCAGAATCGCCTATGCCGTCCATATCCGCATCTGCGCCCTGGTAGACGCTCCAGTAGTTGCCCTTGGGGCGAGACGCAAAATGCCTGCCGTTATAATCGTACTCCCCGGATGAGGATGCAAAGACATCTCCTGAAACAAGTGACATTCCCGGACCGCTGATGCAATTCGAATGGATATTGTTGGCACTGCTGCCGGTGTAGATGTAAATTCCCTGAGTGATGCCGTTGATAGTGTTGCCTGTGATTTGATTGTTCTTGCCGAATATGAAAAGGCCGCACCCATCGCTGGTGATGGTGTTTCCGGTGATAGTGTTGCCTGGATTAGCTGTGCCTGCGTAGATGTAGAGGCCACTGCTGGTGCCGCTGATTATGTTATTGGTGATGCTGTGGTCGCCGCTTCCGTAGACGAAAATTCCGTTGGTGTCGCCTGAAATTGTGTTGCCGGCTATGGTGTTGGAGTTCTTGCCAAGATCAAAGTAAACGCCATAAGTGCTGCCGGCTAAAGTGAATCCTTCAATTCTGCAATTAGATGACCTCAGGATGATCGCATAAGCGGATTTGACCTCCGGGTTTCCCTCTCCAATAATATTCAAGCTGTTTTTCCTTATTATTACTCCTTCATTGTAGGTTCCGCTGTGTACTCGAATGGTATCGGAATCGATGGCATCATTTGCCGCCGCCTGAATAGCTGTGTAGTCGCCCGCACCTGGAACCTTGTCAACCACAATTGTAGTTTTATGGAAGCCGAAGTTCTTGCCCGTGACAGCAGTGCTGATGGCGGGCACTGAGTACGACCCGCCTGAAGCAGGCAGGGTCTGCACCCAGCCGTCCTGCAGGTCTGCCTTTATGGTGTAGCTTTGGCCCGGAGTAAGAGCGGGGAAGCAATAGCTGCCGTCCGGTGCCGTGCTGTTAATAGCGATCTCCGTCGCGCCCTGCAGCAGCCTGACCGTCCGGCCGGAGAGGCCCGCATCCGCTGCATCCTTGACGCGGTTGCCGTTTCTATCCCAGAAAACGGTGCCTGAGATGTAGGGCTGGAACAGACCTGCGTCCCAGTGCAGAGAGTTTTGCCCGGCCGCCACAGTGATGACATTTGTCCGCCCGGAGGTCGGGTCGGCATCGCTATCCTTTGTGTCGTCGCCTCCATGGTCCATGGGGCTGAAGACCTTTCCTGAGGGCAGGGTGAATTTAATCCTGAAGCTGCCAGGCGGAATGCTGAAGCTGTAGTTGCCGTTCCCATCGGTCGAGGCCGCCGCAGGTGGTGTTAGGCTGTTTCCGCTTGCGTCCTGCAGCTCCACAGGAACGCCCGCCTGGCCGCTCTCGCCCGCATCCTGCAGACCGTCGCCGTCCAGGTCTTGCCATGCCTTACCATAGGCGTAGCTGCCGGACAGGGCCACGTCACGGGTATAGCTTGGGGTGTCGAATTCGCCTACCTTGACCAGAGCTGCCTTGCCAGTGGCCGGCAAAAGCATGACCAGAAGAGCCAGAAGCAACAGCCATCTTAAGCTGCCGCCTCTCTTGGGCTTACTCCCCATGAGATCATGCTGCCAAGACCGGCGGCTCATTGCCACCTGCGCGCTCCCAACCGAGAGGCCCGAATCCTCTGCCATTGCTCTCTTTCCCTCCACTAAAAAGCCGGGAGTACGGAACGGCAGCCCATACCCCGGAGATGCCCGCATATTAAATGCAAAACTAATGCTAATTTATAATCAGGCAAGATGTTAAGTATAAAATCTTTGCTATTTCTATTATTATCACAGACGGAATTTTTTAAAAAATACCAGTTAGATCCAACATCCTGAGCATATTTATCTCATGATGCTGCTTTTCACAATTAGGAAATATTATAAAAAATTTGTTTGAGAGGTCAGGCACAGGGCAGGTATCCGCACTCGCACATGTGATCCTTGGCCACAATGATCTTCTCTTCAATGGAAAAGTTGCCCACGAACATATGATTGATGCGCGACACCTCGTCCTTTATGTCCCCGGTCTCCGGATCCAGCACCAGGTAGCCGATGCGGCCAATGCCGATGAAGTCTGCATCTATGGTCATCTCCGT
This sequence comes from Methanothrix sp., assembly GCA_026394565.1. Classification (GTDB taxonomy): domain Archaea; phylum Halobacteriota; class Methanosarcinia; order Methanotrichales; family Methanotrichaceae; genus Methanothrix. The sequence goes on along the minus strand of JAPKYA010000013.1, from coordinate 10,553 downwards.
GAGATTGGGAAGCGCCAACAATTGCATCCTGGTAGAGAGACGGGTGGCATCGGTAAACTCCTTGGATGCACTCATATTCATGGGATAGTTATGCAAATTGGTGCTCTCCCGAAACTTCTGGTCATAGGAGAAAAGATGGGCATTGGGATTGCTCTTGCTGCCGATCTGCATCACATAATGCTCGGCCGTGGCCGCGCTCATGAGAATGAGGACCATGAGGGATATGATGAGCATCATCCCTGAAAATGCCTTTGCCGTCATTTTTGCCTCAATAATATTCTCACGGCTCCATTGAGAGGTTCCACAGGTATTCTTCAGAAAGCTCGCCTGAGCAGACTGTTACAGCCGGCCCTTCCATAAAGGCCTTGCCTTCTTCGAAGGTTATCAGCAAAGGTCCGCCTCTGGTCTGCACCAGTACCTCATCCTCCACCAGTCCCAGGCGGCGGGCCACACTGGCCGCAGCCACGGACCCAGTGCCGCAGGAGAAGGTCTCTCCTTCCACCCCCCTCTCGAATGTCCTGATCTCCATGGGCCTGCCGACCTTGACAAAATTGACATTGACCCCTTCCGGAAAGAGGCTATTGTGCCTTATGAGCTGGGCCATCTCCCCGATGTCGAAATCCATATCCTCGACGAAGACAACGGCATGAGGTACGCCGGTGTTGACCGCCGAGACCCGCAAGCCCTCGATCTCTTCCGAGATAAGCTCGCCAGAGCCGCAGGCCGGAATGGAAGGCCGGTCGAACCTGGGCGCACCCATATCCACCTTGGCCCAAAAAGAGCCGTCCATCTCTCGAACCTGCACCGGGATTATGCCGGCCAGTGTCTCCACATCAAAGAACTCGCCCACATATCCCGAATCCCTGGCATACTTGGCCAGGCAGCGTATGCCGTTGCCGCACATCTCCGCCTCAGAGCCGTCCGGCTGAATGAGCCTCATGCCCAAATCCGCTCGGGTGCTGTTTGTCAGGAATAGAACACCATCTGCACCTATGCCGAAGTTACGGTGGCAGAGGGCAATGGCAAACCTTCTCTTCTCGCTCTCTGCTACCTGTTCGCGCCCCATCTCATCTATCAGGATGAAGTCGTTGCCGTTTCCATGCAGCTTGGTGAAGCTCAGGCTGTGAGGCCGAAAGGGATCGTCATCAAGCTCTATCTCAGAAATATCTGCCAGCTTCATTTTATATACCATGCATCTTTTTACTTAGCTTGTGCTGATGTATGCTAATCGTGCTGATGTGTGGTGATGTCATATTAAACCCATTCTACAGGTGGCACTGGATCTTCTGGAGCTGGACAGATCAATTCAGATAGCCAAAGAGGCAGTCTCGGGCGGCGCAGACTGGATTGAGGCAGGAACGCCCCTCATCAAGAGCGAGGGCATGGACGCTGTGCGCGAGATGAAGAAGGCCCTGCCCGGCACCAAGATCGTAGCCGATATGAAGACAGTGGACACCGGGGCCATGGAGGTGGAGATGGCAGCCAAAGCCGGAGCCGATATAGTGGCATTGCTTGCCGCCTCCGATAACTCCACCATCGAGGATGCCCTGCGAGCAGCGCGAAAATACGGCGTGCAGATTATGATGGATCTTCTCACCGTCCCGGATCCAGTAAAGCGCTCCCAGGAGTTGGATGCCCTCGGTGTGGACTACATCTGCGTTCACGTTGGGATCGACCAGCAGATGACCGGTCGCGACACAGTTGATTTCCTGAAAGAGATCGTAAAGGTGGTCAAGACTCCAGTGGCGGCGGCGGGCGGCATTGATGTAGTCTCCGGTGCCGAGGCTATCGCCAACGGTGCTGCAATCGTAATCGTTGGCGGAAGCATTGTGAGAAGCGCAGATGTGACCGCATCCACGCAGAAGATTCGCGAGGCAATAGACCATGCCCGGATGAGCGCCGCTCCCAAGATCAGCCGGGAGGAGGAGATGATCGCCATTTTGCGAGAGGTATCTGCCCCCAATATCTCCGACGCCATGCACCGCAAAGGAGCCATGCGCGGCATCCTTCCCATAAACCAGGGGAATAAGATCGTGGGCCGGGCTATAACCGTGCAGACCTTTGCCGGAGACTGGGCCAAGCCCGTGGAGGCCATCGACCTGGCGGGACCAGGGGATGTGCTGGTTATATACAATGGCAGCAATTACATCGCGCCCTGGGGGGGTCTGGCCACCTTGAGCAGCAAGAATAAGGGAATTGAAGGCGTGGTTGTGGACGGAGCCGTGCGGGATGTAGATGAGATCAGAGCTTTGAACTACCCCATCTTCTCTTCGGGGATCACGCCTAATGCCGGCGACCCCAAGGGCATGGGCGAGATCAACTCAGAGATCACCTGCGGCGGCCAGACGGTGCGCCCCGGCGACTACATTGTGGGAGACGATAGCGGCGTGGTGGTCATTCCCAAAGAGAGGGCCTACGAGATCGCCAGGAGAGCCAAAGAGGTGGAGAAGATGGAAAGCAGGCTCTATGAGGAGATACGACGGGGCCGGACCCTCTCCCAGGTGGCGAACCTCAAGAAATGGGAAAAGGTTTGACGGCATGCATTGACGACAAGCCGTAAATAGATTGAAAATTCGAGGAGAATAACATGGAATTGGAGGATATCGTTTCTAAGTACCCACCCAAGCAGATAATGCTGATTCCTATCGCTATCATAATATTAGCACTTATCAGCTTGGGCGCGACCTATCTTGCCACAGGCTCGCCTGTGAAGCTGGGAATAGAGTTTACGGGAGGCACACTTGTCACAGTGCCCTCAACGGAATCGGAAGAAAAAGTGGCGGAAGAGTTTGCTTCTTATCCTCTGGTGGACATAAGAAACGTCGGCAGCAGACACATGCTCCAGTTCGGCCCCATGAGCGATAAAGAGTATGCCGAGCTGGCCAAGCTTGCCAATGCCAAGTTCGATAGTCCCGAGATCAGGCACATGGGACCGATTTACAGCCAGGAGCTTCAGGCGCAGGTCATCAGGTACCTTCCACTTTCTTTCCTATTGATGGCCATTGTAGTCTTCCTGGTGTTCAGGGAACCTGTGGTTTCTCTGCTGGTTGTGGTCAGCGCTCTGGCCGACATTTTGACGGCGGCGGCTTCCATGAACCTGACCGGAGTTCAGCTCTCCCTGGGAACGGTGGCCGCTCTCCTCATGCTTATCGGTTATTCTGTTGATACCGATATTCTGCTATCCATGAGGGTGTTGAAGCGCAAAGGGACGGTGGAAGATAAGATCGTAGGAGCAATGGGAACGGGCCTGACCATGACCGGTACTACCATTGCTGCGGTAATTTCCCTAATATTAGTCTCAAACTTCCTGTATCTTATAGTTCCGTCATTCACCAGAATGGACATCATTGCCGATATGACCACGGTTCTCATATTCGGCCTGGCTGCGGATGTCTTCAACACCTGGGTCACCAATGCACAGGGGCTGAGATGGTACATGAATAGGCCGAAGAAGGCGGCAAGGGGGCAGAGAAGATGAGCAGCCTGTTCGAGGAACTATCCAGGGATCGAAGGGTAGTCTTGTATGCGGTGGTCGTGGCTTTGGCCATCATCTCCATAGGCTTTTTCGGCCTGAAGTTCGGGCTGGATCTGGAGGGCGGCTCGTATCTGCAATTGCAATTGCAGGGAGCAGAGGCGCAAATAGATGTCACCCCGGAAAAGATTCTTGAAGTGCAGTTTAATGCCTCTTCCGTAGAGAAGCACGGACAAAGCTATGTAGCGACGGTGCCGGGCATTGTCGAGCCTGCGCTTGCCGATGATCTTGGCTACACAGGGGCGAAAATTGCAAAAGGAGATAACAGCACCAAGATCACGATAATAGCAGCTCCTGAGACAATAGTCACCAATTACCTCAAGAAGAATCTGGACGCAGATGTCAAGCTCAATGTCGATGTCGCACCCATCCGCTATGAGATACGGACCAATGTTACCCGGGAATCGCTCAATGCTCTCCTGGCTCCGGTAGGCGGCAAAGTGCCCCCCGGCGAAGACGCATTTGTAATGGGCGTGTCCAAGGAGACCGTAGACGAGACCAAGGACGTCCTCGACAACAAGCTCAACCGGCTGGGCCTGCAGGACATAAAGGTCAGAGTTGTAGATAATAAGTACATCCTCATCGATCTGGCGGGAATGGATGTAGCCGCTGCCCAGGAGGTAGTGGGCAAGCCCGGCAAATTCGAGATAAGAATCCAGACCGAGAACAACCAGAGCATGCATGTGCTCTACGGAGATGCCGTGGAGACGGTGGATATCCCCCAGGGAGAACGCAATGGTGGATGGGGTGTTCCCTTTGTTCTCTCGGAAGAGGGAGCGATGACCTTCCAGAAGGCTGCGATCGATTCGGGTGCCACCAAGAGGCCTGAGGACCATTACATATCCATGTACCTGGATAAGGATGAGATCTTTTCCGCTCCTCTTGCCCCTGAGTTGGCAAGCAGCCTGCAGAAGGCCCCCTCCCGAAGCATGCAGGCGACGGTAGGTGGAGGCGATGCAGGAACTGATAAGGCTAAAGAGCTTTACATTCACCTGCGAGAAGGCGCCCTGCCGGTCAACGTCGAGGTTGTCGGCTCCGGTCAGGTCTCGGCGGCTCTGGGCAAGCAGTTCAAGATTCAGATGGTCATAGCCGGGCTGATTGCTCTCCTGGCCGTAGCCGGTATGATCTTCTACCGCTACCGGGAGAGGAGGATCGTCTTGCCTATGGTGACCACCTCCTTTTCCGAGGTCATAATGATGCTGGGCGTCTGGGCTGTAGCCGGCTGGCAGCTTGATCTGGCAAGCCTGGCCGGCATCATCATGGTTATAGGGACAGGCGTGGACCAACTGGTCATCATCACCGATGAGCTGATGAAAGGCGGCGAGGCAGTTGCATCGTCCGCCGAGCGCAGCATCAAGGAGAGGGCAGCGGAAGCGGCGCTGAAGGCGAACGCGGGCAATGTTGTCGCCACCAGCAGCAAGGTCTATTTAACCCGGCTGTCCAGGGCTTTCATGATCATCCTGGGAGCGGCGGCGACCACGGCTGTGGCCATGCTGCCCTTGCTGGTCATGGGCTTTGGCGCTCTCACCGGATTTGCACTCGTCATCATCCTGGGTGTGATCCTGGGCACATTAATAGCGAGGCCGGCTTACGGCAGGATCATCGGACATATCCTGGCCACGAATTAGCAGAGAGAAGAATAAGCCTGCAGGTCGCTCGCGGACTTGCAGGATAATATTTTTTTAAGAAATAATGGCATTGATGACACTGCTCATGATCTTGCTGGACTATGGCCTTCCTTGGCTGCTCGGAAGCTTTTTCATCCAGCGAAATGGAAACGCATAAATAACGAATATTCATAGCAGTTGAGAAAATGTTCATTGGAGCTAAAAAATACATAATGGAGAGATTAATATGAAATTCTCAACCAATCTGAAGCCGTCCCTGATGGCGGCGGTTTTACTTTGTCTTCTGGCGAGCAGCCCAGCTCTCGCCCAGGAGGACAAAGTTGGCAGTACCATCGCGAATGGGACAAAAGATAACGTATCCATAGACCAGGAGGCTTATGATATAGGCCTTGATGCCTACATCTACTTCTATCCTCTCGTGACCATGGACGTCACCAGGCGACAGCAAACTAACGTCGAAGCCGGGAAGATTGAAGGCCGTGGCCCGATGAACACGTTCACCCACTTTCGCAACTTCCCATCAGCGAATTATAAGGATGCGGTCAGGCCTAATTTCGATACATTATATTCAGGCGGCTGGCTGAACTTAACTGATAGTCCAATGATAGTCTCTGTCCCAGATACGGAAGGAAGATACTATCTGCTGCAGATATTTGATATGTGGACAGATTCATTTGCAGCGCCGGGCATGCGCACCACAGGCACAATGGCTGGCAACTTCGCTCTAGTGCCACAGTGCTGGAATGGCACTCTGCCTGAAGGAGTTACACGCATCGATGCCCCTACGCCGTTCGTGCTTGTCCTCGGTCGAACTTATACCAGCGGAGGGAGCGATCTCGACGCAGCCCATAAGGTACAGGATGGCTACAAGATCACGCCCTTCTCTCAGTGGGGCAATGAGCCGGAGCCTGTGAACGTCACCACCGACCTAAGTGTAGATATGGTGACGCCGCCGGTACGTCAGGTGAACTCCATGCCGGCATCGGCCTACTTCACATATGCTGCTGAACTCATGAAGATAAACCCGCCGCATATCACCGACCAGCCCATAGTCGCAAGGATGAAGCGCATAGGCTTGGAGCCCAAAAAGAGCTTCGACTTCGAGAATCTAGATCCAGCCATCCAGCTGGCGCTTGAGAAGGCAGCTGTGGATGGCCTAAAGGAGATGAAGAATAGGACCTCAACAATGGGCGAAACTGTCAATGGTTGGAAAGTTAACACCAACACCATAGGCGTGTATGGAAACTACTATCTCAAGCGAGCCATAACCACCATGTTGGGCCTGGTTGCAACTCTTCCTGAGGACAACATCTACCCTGTACTCAGAGTGGATTCCGATGGCAATCCACCAGATGGGAACCATACCTATGTGCTCCATTTTAACCAGAGCGAGATGCCCCCAGCAGATGCCTTCTGGTCTGTAACCATGTACGATGCCGAGGGCTTCCCAGTGGCCAACAGCCTAAATCGCTTTGCCGTCGGGGATCGCAACAATCTCACATATAATGAGGACGGCTCCCTGGATATTTACCTCCAGCACGATAGCCCGGGTCTGGATAAGGAATCCAACTGGCTGCCTGCTCCAAAAGGACCTATGAGCGTGTATATGCGTCTATATTCGCCGAGGAGGGAAGCACTGGATAGCAGCTGGTCACCGCCGCCGGTAAAGAAGGTGCAGTAGAGCCCGGATATCGAGATATCAATCGGCACACATCGCCCTGAAGCATCGCTCTTTAGAAAGTTGATGCTTCAGCAATCCAGTTTTTAAAGAAAAGTAAAACGGATATACAGACGTAAAAATCCGAGATCATCAGGTTAAATTGGACTACTAAAAAAGGGAGGGTGATATCCCACTCACAGGTTAATGCGTGGGATATTCTCTACAGACTCTGGGTTGGCCAGAGCAGAAAGGTCTCCGGTCTCCTTTCCAAGGGCCTTGGCCTTGACGACACGGCGCATGATCTTGCCGGATCGGGTCTTGGGGACATCCTTGACGAAGTAAACCTTGTCGGGGTAAGCGACTGGGCCCAGTACCTTCCTAACGTGAACGGAGATCTCCTTCGCGAGCTCCGGAGACTCAGCGACGCCATCCCTGAGAATGACGAAGGCCACGATCTTCTCGCCCTTGACCTCATCGGGCTGACCGATAACGGCTGCCTCGGCGACCTTGGGGTGAGAAACGGCTGCGGACTCTACCTCTGCGTTGGAGATTCTGTGTCCTGCTACCTTCAGCACATCATCGATTCTGCCCTGGATCCACCAGTAGCCATCCTTGTCTCGGGTGGCCTTGTCTCCAGCCAGGTATGTGCCGGGCTTGGTCTGCCAGTACATCTCCCAGTACTCCTTCTGGTACCTGACGGTATCTCTGAAGAAGGCCCTGAGCATGCTCGGCCAGGGGGTCTTCGAAACGATGTTGCCGCCGTAGCCCAAGGGAACAGAGTTGGCCTCCTCGTCGAATATATCGATGTTGAATCCGGGCAATGGGAAGCATACGGAGCCGGGCTTCTCGGGTGTCATAACCAGCGGGGCGATAAGGTGGCATCCTGTCTCAGTCTGCCACCAGGTATCAATGATAGGTGCCTGGTCTGCGCCGATGTTCTTCCTGTACCACATGTAGGCCTCGGGGTTCAGGGGCTCGCCCACAGATGCCAGAATTCTGACGCAGGACAGATCGTACTTCTTCACAAAGGCCTCGCCGGTCTTCATGAACATCCTGATGGCTGTCGGTGCGGTGTAGAATACGGAAACGCCGTACTGCTCAATGATGGACCACCAGCGGCCCAGATCGGGGAAGTCGGGAGATCCCTCGTAGAGGATGATGGAAGCGCCCAGGCAAAGCGGGCCATATACTACGTAGCTGTGGCCGGTGATCCAGCCGCAGTCTGCGGTGCACCAGAAGACATCATCGTCATGAACATCCATCACCCAGGAGGTTGTCTGGGCTGGAGTTACTGCGTATCCGCCGTGAGCGTGCTCAATACCCTTGGGCTTGCCGGTTGTGCCGGATGTGTAGAGAATGAACAGCCGATCCTCCGGGTCAAGCGGGAGGGTCTCGCACTGGGCGGACTGGCCGGCTACGAAATCATCATAGAAGACATCGCGTCCCTCGGTCATGGGTACGGTGACGCCGGTTCTCTTGACGACGACTACCTTCTTGACGGAGGGGGCGTTCTTCATGGCCTCATCTACATTGGGCTTGAGGGGCAGTGGCTTGCCGCGCCTGAAGAATCCATCGGCTGTGACGACAACCTTGGCCTCGGCATCGTTGACCCTGCTGGCCAGGCCTCCGGAGGAGAATCCTGAAAATACGATGGTGTGAATGGCTCCGATCTTGGCGCATGCCAGCATGGTGATGGGCAGCTCAGGGATCATGGGCAGGTATGCGACAACTCTGTCTCCCTTCTCAACGCCAACGCTCTTCAGGGCATTGGCCATCTTGTTGACCTCTCTGTACAGCTCGTAGTAGGTGATGGTCCTGGTGTCGCCCACCGGCTCGCCTATGAAGTAGTAGGCTACCTTGTTGCGGTTCGCGGACTTGGCATGCCTGTCTACGGCGTTGTAGGCTACGTTGATCTTGCCCCCGGTGAACCACTTGAAGTAGGGTTTGCCGGAGTCGTCGAGAACCTGGGTGTAGGGCTCATACCAATCAGCATAGGTCTTGGCCATCTCATCCCAGAAGTCAATGTAATTATCCGAGCACCACTTGCGCATCTCTGTCTCAGTCTTGAAGCCCTTTTTCTTCATCCACTGATATGCGTTGGAGTGCTCAACTATCGATTTCGGGGTGTTGAAAATCCTGGTCTCTTCCTGCAGTGAAGACGTTTTTGCTGTGTCAGCCAATTTCATACCTCCTTAAGATCAAGTGTTTCCCCTTTCGAATTGTCCGGGCCTATTTGTGTAGAATGGTCTTGGGAAACATCGGCTCAAAACCTACCTGATCATTTATAAAGTTTTCGCGATAAAAATCATAATGATCTTTAATCATAATGATTTTTCACTAAAAATATCAATTACAGCAAATAATTAGGTATGTTGTAACTATCTTTTCGTGAAATAAAAAAAGGGTTTTTTCCGCTCAAGTGATGAGCGGAATGGCCTCGACTGCATCGGGGTTAGCAAGAGCGGATACATCTCCTGTGGGAAGCCCCATTGCTTTGGCCTTGATGACGCGGCGCATGATCTTGCCGCTCCTCGTCTTAGGCACGTCCTTGACGAAGTAAATTGCCTCTGGACTGGCTAATGGTCCCAGGGCCTTTCTCACATGCTTAACCAGTTCCTTCTTCAGCTCATCGCTCCCCTCGATTCCTGCTCTGAGGGAAACGAAGGCCACGATGACCTCGCCCTTGACTTGATCGGGCTTGCCGATGACAGCAGCCTCGCCAACCTGGGGATGAGAGACGAAAGCGGACTCGACCTCAGCGTTGGAGATTCTGTGGCCTGCTACCTTCAGCACATCATCGATTCTGCCCTGGATGGTGAAGTATCCATCCTTGTCCTTGGTGGCCTTATCACCGGCCAGGTATGTGCCGGGTCTGATCTCCCAGTAGGTGGACCAATACTCCTTCTGGTACCTAACCGTGTCTTTGTAGAAGGCCCTGAGCATGGATGGCCAGGGTGTATTGCTCACTATATTGCCGCCGGAGCCGGCTGGCACTGGGTTGGCATCCTCGTCCAGGATATCGATGTTGAACCCTGGCAGCGGGAAGGTCGCCGAGCCGGGCTTGAGCGGGGTGATGGGCAGAGGAGACACCAGGAAGGTGCCGGTCTCAGTCTGCCACCAGGTATCCATGATCTGGCATTTGCCGGCGCCGAAGTGCTCTCTGTACCACATCCAGGCCTCGGGGTTAATGGGCTCGCCCACAGTTCCCAGCAGCCTTATGCTGGAGATATCATAATCCTTGGCCCATTTCTCGCCGGCCTTCATGAACATCCTGATGGCTGTTGGTGCAGTATAGAAGACGGAGACCTTGTTGTCCTGGATGATCTTGAAAAACCGACCAAAGTCCGGGTAGTCCGGAGCGCCCTCATACATCATGCTCGTTGCACCGAGGCAGAGAGGTCCATAAACTATGTAGGAGTGGCCTGTGATCCATCCGATATCTGCTGTGCACCACCAGACATCGCTATCCTTAATGTCGAAGACCCAATGCAAAGTCTGAGCCGGGCCAACCTGGTATCCGCCATGGACGTGCTCGATACCCTTGGGTTTGCCGGTAGTGCCGGAGGTGTAAAGGATGAACAGCCGATCCTCTGAGTCCATCTTCTCGCACTCGCATTCTTCGGACTTTCCTGCCACCAGGTCGTGCCAGTAGATGTCTCTGCCCTGCTTCATGGGCACTTCAAGTCCTGTCCTCTTGACCACTATTACATTTTTCACCGTTGGGGTATTGGCT
>JAPKYA010000017.1 GCA_026394565.1 Methanothrix sp. | reverse complement strand
GCCGCCATGGTCTCCTTTGGCAGAGCGCCTTACAAGAGCGTTCTCATGCACGGCTTTACCTTAGATGACCAGGGCAGGAAGATGTCCAAAAGCATTGGCAACATCGTCCAGCCGGAGGAGGTTGTGCAGAAGTTTGGTGCCGACATCCTGCGCTTTTATGTGCTGGGAGCCAATGCTCCCTGGGAGGATCTGCACTTCTCCTGGGATGCTGTGGAGAACACCAGCCGCATGCTCAACATCTTCTGGAATGCCTATCGCTTTGCTTTGCCCTACATGGTCCTGGATAAGTTCGATGCCGGCAAGGCGGATCTGTCCAGGTACGAGAGCAATCTACGCCCCGAGGATCGCTGGATTTTGTCCCGGGTGAACAGCCTGATCGAGGCGGTCACAGAAGAGATGGAGGTCTACCAGTTGCACCGCATTGTGCGCTCCATCTCCGACTTCATCCTGGAGGATCTTTCCCGCTGGTACATCCAGTTGGTACGGCCCCGCACCTGGATTGAGCAGGATAATCCGGACAAGCTCGCAGCCTACGCCACCATCTATGAGGTTTTGGTCAAACTCTGCCGGCTCATGGCTCCGTTCACGCCTTTCATCTCCGAGTCCATTTACCAGAATCTGGTGAAAGGGCTGGACGAGGCTGCGCCACAGTCGGTGCACATGTGCATGTGGCCAGAAGCCGATCCGGCGCGGATAGACAAGCGCCTGGAAGAGAGCATGGCACTGGTAAGGGAGGTTTCCATGGCCGCTTCCAATGCCCGCCAGAAAGGGGGCCGCAAACTGCGCTGGCCAGTCTCAGAGATCTTGATAGCTCCGGCCAAAGATGCCGTGGACCTGGGCGGCCTGGAAAATGTCCTTAAGGGCCAGACCAACTCCAAGAAGATAACCGTGCTAGCTGTCGGAAAAAAGCCAAAGATGGACCTGGAGATCGCTCCCGTTCATAAGAAGATCGGGCCGGTCTACAAGGGCGAAGCCAAGATGGTCGTCGAGGCCATAGCCGCCGCCGACCCCGCCCAGGTTAAGAGGCAACTGGACGCAGGCGAAGCGACCATATCTTTCGCCGGAAAGCAGTATAAAATAACCGCCGAGATGGTGCAAATCAAAGAATTGCCGTCGCAAAATCTGCCTGCGGCTGAGTTTTCCCGGGGATTCGTCTTCGTGGACATCACCCTCACTCCTGAGCTTGAGGCGGAAGGGTATGCCCGAGAGATCATTCGCCGCATTCAGGACATGAGAAAAGAACTCGATCTGCGCGTGGAAGATCAGATCCGGGCCATGGTCGATATCGAGAGCAAGCCTATCCTCGACTTAGCCCTGCAAAAGAAGGAGCATATTGCCGGCGAGGTTCGGGCCGCAAACTTCCAGTTGGGCCTGGGCCTGGAATTGCAGGGAAAGCTGGTTAAAGACTGGGATATCGAGGGTGTCTGTGTGAGAATCGGCATCGATCGAGCAGTATGAAATGAATGGGCTTGAGAATGGAAATAGATCATCGGAGTTTAAAATGAGCATGGATGATGATGTCATGGAGGCGCCGGTTCCCGTCAGGGTTAAAGGTGTCTACATCGCCGAATCGGAAGGAAGCTCGCCGGCACCTGTAGTTCTCCTGGAGGATGAGAGGGCCAGGATCGTGCCCATCTTTGTGGGTCTGTCCGAGGCCGTCTCCATTCATCACGCCCTTTCCGGGGAGCTATCGCCACGGCCCATGACCCATGACCTATTTATCTCCGTACTGGAATGCCTTTCCGCCAGCATCACCAATGTGCTCATCGATGATCTGGAGGAAGGAATCTACTATGCTCGCCTCACCATCAAGAGCGAGAGCATACAGAGCGAGATAGATGCCAGGCCCTCTGACTGCCTGGCCCTGGCTCTGAGGAGCCGCGCACCCATCGAGGTGCAGGAGAAGGTCGTCCGGGAGGCCTGCATCGGCAAAAGCGATGTGGAGAAGCTGATCAGCATCGATAACTATCTGCAGTGATATAACCAAATGGTTACGAACTACCATCACAGAGGACGCAGGGGTCCCTTGTCGGGAGACAGCCTTGCCCGGGATTGGCTGCTTTCTGGACCGGGGCCTCGTTCTCGTCGCCGCTCCTCCCATACGTGCAATCGCTAAAAAAGGATGTTTCGGTTTAGACTCTAAAGCTAAACGTTCTATTAGCGAGTTGTTGCCCATTTTCAACATAATATAGTTTAAGTGTATAAGTTCCTGTTAACCAGGTATATTGGTTACCCTGGTACGATGTTGGGACTATGTAGAGCCAATAATCGCAGCTCACTGGTTGGTTTATAGCGACTGAAGATATGGGATAGACATTTTTTATAACGATTGCGGGACCGCCGGGAGGGACTGCAAGCGTGTCCATATCAAAATTCGATGCATCCAATCCACAAATATCCTGGTGAGTCACTCCGGATATAACTTTGACACCGACATTTACTGGCTCGCTATTGCCAGGGGAAGCCGGTGCTATCTTTATTAAATTAACATTGATAGATGGTGCAATTAGCTGTGGGTACGGTTTTACTGCAACAGTTTGACTAGGACGTATAGCTGGCAGAGCCGCATTAACCATACTTACTGCAACGATAAGCAACACAACTTAATGATTTGTTACCTAATTTTATAATAGCGGCCTTCCAGGCGGCTCATCATCATCCAGGAAATGATTCAGGCCCATGCGATCCGGATCGTTGTGCGCCTCGACTCCTTCACGATAGCCGTCTTCCTGCATAAACTGCCTTATCGCAGGAGTATCATAGTCCGAGGCGGCCGGTTTCCAGTCCTCTCGCAGGAAATTTTGCATGCTGGAAAATGGCAGGTAAAAGGTGAATTGGCTCCACATGGGCAGGATGGGATGATAATAACCGGAGCGGTTCCGGCTCCTTTGAAGTTCGAACTCGGGCCGGAAGATGGTGGCCCTCAGCAGGACCTGCGATACGGAAGTGGTATTGTTGCCGACGGCAAAGGAGGCGAAGGAAAGGGGGCTGCCGTAAGCGGGGTAGCTCAATCCCAGGCCGTAGGCATCGCGGCCGCTGTAAAGATAAATGGTCGCGCCCGCGCATTCTGCCGAGAGCAGGAACAAGAGAGATATCAGTGCCCAGTGTTTCATGATCGTCGCCACCCTTTTTCGGAGATAGGTGGATATAACTCTTAGGATAGGCATTCCGCGCACGCTGCCCGCTGAATGGAAAAGGCCCATTACTGCATAGCCCATTGGCTGCCCTCCTACCGACATGTTTAAATGGGGTACGACTTACCTTCAGTGCTGTTGGGCAGGTAGATCAGCTGGAAGATCGCTACCTTGGCATGGTAGAGGCCTCGGGTTCAAATCCCGACCTGTCCATTTCGGCTCTTTTGGTCTAATTCTTTCGAGCATAATTGCCTGGAAATCCGGCAAAGGAGTGATAGTATGTACGAGATCCTGCAGATGCTGGCTATGGCCTTTACCATTGGCCTTACGGGCGCGCTGGCCCCCGGGCCGACCTTGGTTGCCACCGTCAACTCCTCTCTCAAAGACGGCTGGACGGCAGGCCCCAAGGTGGCGGCAGGCCACGCTCTGGTGGAGACATTGATATTTCTGCTCATCGTCGGCGGGCTGGCTGCAGCTATGCAGCGGTATTCCCAAACAATCGCTCTGGTGGGCGGCCTGGCCCTTATTATCTTTGGATTTATGACGGTAAAGGGGAGCCGCAGCGCCACATTGTCCGCACCGCAGGGGCAGATGACCGGCAATGCCTACCTGGCGGGAATAATCACCAGCGCAGCCAATCCTTACTTCTGGATCTGGTGGCTCTCCATCGGCAGCGCCCTGGTGCTCTCCGGACTGCATTCGGGTGTAATCATGGCCGCCGTTTTCATGATCGGTCACTGGGGCGCGGACTTCGGATGGTACACATTGGTATCGAGCAGCCTGGATAGGGGACGCAGCATCCTCTCCGAGAAGAGTTATAGAAGAATCCTGGGAATATGCGGCGGTTTTTTAGTCTGCTTCGGCATCTATTTCCTGAACGCAGCTTAAAACAGGTGGAAGCATTGAACGCGAAAAAATGGACAGCAAGCCTTCTCAAGAATTCATCTTCCATTCTGTTGCTTTCCATCGCCTTAGGCCTGGCCTTTCCCGAGCCTGCCAAGGTCACAGAGGGGCTTATCACTCCCGCCCTCATGCTCATGATGGCCTTTTCCCTAACCGAGGTGGACATCAGCCAAACCGCTGCCTGGCGCATCTACCTGAAAAGCTCTCTGTGGGGCCTTTTCTTGAACTACGGCCTTCTCTCCGGGCTCATATTACTACTATCCTATAGTCTGCCGGATGGGGCCCTGCGCCAGGGATTCATCGTCATGGCGGCTGTACCTCCCGCGGTCGCGGTCCTGCCCATGACCAGGCTGCTGCAGGGGGACGCTCTCCTCTCATTGTGCTCTGAGGCCCTCTCTTATCTGGCCTCTCTTCTGCTCATGCCGGCCATCATCTTCGTCCTCACCCGCCAGACAGGCATTAGCCTCGGCTACCTGGTGCAGATATCCCTGGCCCTGATTCTTCTGCCCGCCCTGGCCTCTCGGGCGGCGGCGCGTATCCCCATCAATCCGGTTCTTCCCATCAACCTGGGATTTTTCCTCGTAACATACACCGTTATCGGACTCAATCATGGAGCCCTCTGGCAGGGCAGCGCGGCCGTAGCGGCAATCGCGCTGGCGCGCACCTTTGCCATAGGATTGACCATATACGCTGCCGCCCTTCTGGCCGGCCTGAGCAGATCTATTGCCATATCCTATACCCTGCTCGGCTCATACAAAAATCTGGGGCTGGCAGCAGCCGTCTCTCTGATGCTCTTCGGACCGGCAGCCGGCCTTCCGTCAGCTTTTGCAGTCCTGGCCGAGACCGCCTTTTTCATTCTCCTCGCGATCGTAAAACCGCGCTATCCTTAAATAAAGGCCGGGCGAGGTTGAAGGGGAGATGCTGTTTGTCAATAAAGGATGATCTGGCCTATCTGAAGTCGATTCGCATATTCATCGGCCTGTCCGTTTTCATCTTCGGGCTGACGACTGTAATGGGTTATTATGCTGCCGCCGTCGATCCCGAGCTGGCATCCAACTGGACGAAAGAGCTGGAGATGCTGAAGTGGATTTTGGATCAGCCACCTATCCTCATAATGATGATAATATTCCTGAAGAATCTCCTGGCGTCAGCAATGGCCATGCTGCTGGGCCTGGGACTGGGGCTTGTTCCCCTTTTGGTCGTTACCAGCAACGGCTTTCTCCTGGGCATAGTGGGCTACGCTGCCGTGCAAAAAGCGGGTATGCTCTTTCTGCTGGCCGGCATCCTGCCCCACGGCATCATTGAGCTGCCTGTAGTCCTGGTCAGCATCGCCATCGGCTTTAGGCTGGGCTATCTGCTGGCCCTGACCCTGGCCAAAGAGAAGGCCGACCTTTCCGGCGAGACCAGGATGGCCATTCATTTCCTCGTGCGCTATGTCGCGCCGCTGCTCTTCCTGGCCGCAGCCATTGAAACTTTTATCACCCCTATCGCTATATCGGTGGTTACATGATTATATCCAACTCTAAATCCAAGGCAAAGGACAGCAAGCAAGCCAAGCTACCTGCTAAGGAGAGCTTCAGCGAGTGGTATCATGAACTGCTCATGACTGCGGAGATCGTCGATAACCGCTATCCAGTCAAGGGCATGTGCGTCTGGTTCCCATTCGGCTTTGCCATCAAAAAGAATGTCTACGCAGTTATCCGGGAGCTTCTCGATCCCGATCATCAGGAGACCCAGTTCCCCCTCTTGATACCGGAAAACGAGTTCATGAAGGAGGCGCAGCACATCAAGGGCTTTGAGGAGGAGGTATACTGGGTGACCAGCGGCGGGACATCGCCACTGGAGGTCAAGCTCGCCTTGCGACCCACGAGCGAGACGGCCATTTATCCCATGTTCAAGCTCTGGATCAGGTCGCATGCCGATCTGCCCTTGCGCATTTACCAGATCGTCAACACCTTCCGCTATGAGACAAAGCACACCCGGCCGCTCATACGCCTGCGCGAGATCACCTCCTTCAAGGAGGCGCATACCGTTCATGCCACCTGGGAGGAGGCAGCAGAACAGGTGGAGGTGGCCATTTCCCGGTACTCGGAGTTCTACCGCCGCCTGGCCCTGCCCTTCCTGGTGAGCCGCAGACCCAGTTGGGACAAGTTCCCAGGCGCGGACTACACCACAGCCATAGATGTGATCATGCCCGACGGCAAGACGCTGCAGGTGGGCACGGCGCACCATCTGGGCTCGACCTTCGCCAAGACCTACGAGATCACCTACGAGGCGGAGAACGGCGAGCAGAAGCTGGTCTCTCAGACCTGCTACGGCATATCGGAGCGCTGCATTGCCGCCCTCATATCAGTGCACGGAGACGAGAAGGGCCTGGTCCTGCCCTGGGGCGTGGCTCCTACCCAGGTAGTAATAGTGCCCATCTTGCTGGGCGACAAGGAGAAGGTGCTGGCCGTTTGCCGGGAGCTGCAAAGCAAGCTTTCGGCCGCCGGCGTTGCCGTGCAGCTGGATACCAGCGATGAGCGGCCGGGAGCAAAGTTCTACAAGTGGGAGATGAAGGGCGTGCCCATCCGTCTGGAGGTTGGGCCCAGGGACATTGAGAAGGGTGTCGTCACATTAGCCCGTCGCGACGGAGCCAAGAAGGCTGTGCCCATGGAGGGGCTGGTGGAAGCCATCCGCAAAGAGGCAGATGAGCTTCAAACGGCGCTCTTTGAACGGGCTAAGCAGCTCCATGAGAGCAAGGTAAAAGAGGTCGCCAGCATTGAGCAGGCCAAGGCGCAGACGCAGGTGGGCGTGGCCCTGGTGCCCTGGTGCGGCGAGGTGGACTGCGGCCATCATCTGGAGGAACAGGTGGAAGCGAACATGCTGGGCGAGCCGCAGTACCAGAACTTCCCTGAGGCCAAATGTGCGGTCTGCGACAAGTTGAGCAAGGGACGAACCTACATGGCCAGGCAGTACTGAAAATTGTGCAGGAGGGCCTAACTGCAGCACTCTTTTTATTGGGCTCACTTGATTTAGCTTTCAGGACAGTTCCTGCGCCTCAGGTGCGATATCCGATGCTCATCCGCCCGGTTGCGCTGTCCTTCTCCAAAACGCTGCCTTTCTTAGAACTGCCCATTATTACACCAGCCGGAGAGGAAGAAAGCCCGACAACAGTCTCCTGCTCAGGCAGCGGCCCTCCTTCCTGCATGGCTTTTAGCAGATCTCTCTTTGTTCCTAAAGGGAAAGCTGGAGGCTGTTGCCACCAGGCGGATGAATTGAATTCATTATTCTTGTCGTCAATGAGTCTGGCATAGCCGCCGTCCACAAGAATTCTGTTAACGGGCGGCCAGACCGGCCGGTATTCCGAATCCATGAGATAAATCACACAGATAAGCTGGCTCCATTCATTGCGTGTGCCGGAGGCGTTGTCATTGATGTCCAGGTATACCGTCTTATTCTTGAGCAAGGAAAGGGCATATTTTTGAGCGGCTTTGCCTTCGGCGGTTACTGTTGAGGGCGCTTCGATATCTGCGAGCTTGATGCTATCGATGTTGTTTGTCCTCGCATCGGCAATCAGCATCTCTATGCCCAGCGAGTCGCCGCTGATTACGCTCACCACACGCCCGACAGCCTCGTCAGGCAGACCGAAAGCTGCGGGCATGGAAACCAAAAACAATGACAAAACCAATAAAGCCAACTGCCTCATCATTACACCAGACTCCTCTCGCAGCTCCCGCTAAATGAACAGTGGAGGCATTTTTGCTTATAGTTATGCGTTCTCTTGGGACAATCATGCCCTAATGCCCTCTTCATCTCGCCGACAGTTGCCAGCAAATCATGTCGCAGGTATTTATCGAAATTGATTCTGTGCTGCAATCCATCGGAATATACAATTATCCCATAGGGCACCGACCTGTGGTAGTTCTCTTCCACCAGGTAGCAGTAGGCCGCCAATTGCATGACGTGGTTTTTATGAGGCTCCT
The DNA here is from genome assembly GCA_026394565.1 of Methanothrix sp. Classification (GTDB taxonomy): domain Archaea; phylum Halobacteriota; class Methanosarcinia; order Methanotrichales; family Methanotrichaceae; genus Methanothrix. The sequence goes on along the minus strand of JAPKYA010000017.1, from coordinate 27,309 downwards.
GGGCTCGTCCGCTTTTGATCTCCACCGGAATCAAGCTGCGACCTCTGCCTTTTACTATGTAATCCGGCTTGCCGCTGATGCCGAGGTTCTTGGAATACAGGGCCTTTCCCGGGCGGTCAAGATCAGAGTAGATCACCTTTCCCGCAGGAATTCCATATACCATGCGCATGGTTTTTGCCGATGACGACTCTCTCTTTGACAGAAATTGAAAAGCAACAGCCAATATTAAGAGAGCTAAAATCAAGAAAAATAAAATTAAAAATAGTTCCATAAAACCCATCCTATGAGTAAAATAGCAACTAGCCCAGAGAAATAGCCCAGCAATCGGAACATGCCGGCCGCCCTCTCCCGCCTCTCTAGAAGAACCAGCCTGCTCCCTGCTTTTTCATGCGCATCGATTCCTCTCTTCAGGCCGCTTGATTGAGGCTGCACTCCGCATCTTTTCAGGTACCAGGAGACGGGGCAGTAAACATATTGCGAGATCTCGGATGCTGATATTGCTTTGCTGCAATTTTTGCGTCTTAGCATAATGATCTTGTGCAGGATTCGATTAGAGATAAAGCTATCATATTAATAGAAGCCCCCCATCAGTATCACCAGATGCCGGATAAATCCCTGGGTTTGAAGGTTAGCCGAAAAAATGGAGAAAAAATTCGCAAGGCTCTCGTGGAGATGGGCACATTCGACCGCAGCCGCAAGATCAGCTCGGATGAATCCCATGTCTATCTGCCCGTTTTGGATATCGATGAAACGCAAGCCGCAAAGATGCGCAGCATTGGGCAGTTTGATCTTGTGCAGATCAACTTCCAGCCGGAAGAGCGCATATTAAGCCCGGAGGATCTCCTGGGCTTTCGCCCCAGCTTTGAGGTGGTGGGCGATATTGCCATGGTTGAGGACAGCGATGCACAGCGCGTGGCCGCCGCCCTCATGTCCACCAGCAAGAGCATAAAAACCGTCATTGCCCCCATCTCCGATGTGGAAGGGGAATTTCGCACCCGCCGCTTCAGGCATGTGGCTGGAGAGGCTCGCACCGTCACCCTCCACAAGGAGCACGGCCTGCGCTATCGGGTTGACCTGGAAGGGGCCTATTTCACTCCCAGACTGGGCACGGAAAGGCTAAGAATCGCCGGCCTGGTTTCACCGGGCGATGTCGTGCTGGATATGTTCGCAGGCGTGGGCCCTTTTGCCCTGCTTCTGGCCAAAAAGGGGGCAGACGTCATCGCCATGGACAAAAATCCCGTGGCTGTGAAATACTTGCGAGAGAATGCGCTTTTGAATAAAATCAAGCACATCGAGATCCTGGAAGGCGATGCGTCAGAGCTTGCCCTGCGCTATGAGAACAGAGCCGATCACGTCATCATGAACCTTCCCCACAGCGCCTCTGCATTCCTTCTTCCCGCCATGAGGGCGGCAAAGCCTGACGGGGTGGTCCATTACTACTGCATAGCGCCTGAAGATGATCTTTACAGGGATGAAGCACTGATTGAAAAGGCGGCCAAGGATGTGGGCGCACGGGTCGAAGTCCTCTACAAAGAGATAGTGAGAAGCTATGCCCCCCACAGGCACAACGTGGTCATAGACTTTAGGGTTTGCAAGAAAAAATAAAAATTATTACATTATCTTTATATAACTTACACGAGAGATATTTCAATAGGTCGATGGCAATGGAGGGGTATTTGATATGGCTGATCTTTCTAGCGTTGGCGATATTCTCAGTCAGCATAATCCAGCTCCAGGAAGGCCGGAGCAAGAGGCTGCAAGAAAACTGCCGGCAATTGCAAAAAAACCTTCTGCTTTGGCAGGATAAACTGCGGAAGAAGGAGAGCAGCATTGATCAGCTCCAACGTGGCATTGCCCAATTGCTCAAGTGGAAAGAACGCGCCTTTGAACTGGAAGAGGAGCTTAAGAGAGTCAAGCAGACGCAGGATTATGCCTCAGCGCAGCGGCTGCATTTCCTGGAAGATTACATCGCAAAATCTCAAAAAAAGCCAAACGTTCTTTTCCTGGGCACCCTCCCTTCCCAGGGACGGCATGCATTCGAGGACGAACTCCGCCGCATGCTGGAGGATGCCGGGTTTGAGATAGTAATAGTGTCACCCTGGATAAAGAGGCAGACCTGGAACAGGATGAAAGGGCCACTACGAAAGTTCTCCCGAAGGGGAGGAAAGCTGAGGGTATTCATGCGAGGAAGCGAGTCGGACTACTCTTTGGGCCTGAGTGATAATTTGCAAGAGGAGATCTCAGATCTGGGAGGAGAGACAATCCTGGTAGCAAGGCTTCATGCCAAGATTTACATGATAGATCGAAAGGAGGCCATAGTCACCTCCTCCAACCTTACCAAGGGCGGCACCGAGAGCAACTACGAGGTAGGAATCTGGGTGAATGATCCGGTTGCGTTGAAAGAGATAAGCGAGTTTGTAGATGACATATACCGAATCGGAGCAAGATGATGGCCAAAGAGATTAAAATAGAAGCAGAGCAGCATCGCCGGCCCGGCATAGAGCGGCTAATCGCATGCCAACCCCCCGCTAAGCGAACGCAGGGGTACGATGTACGGTCTGCCCATGGCGTTCATTACCATGGCCTCGATGCCGTAAACCCGGCTGATGTTGGCCTCGCTGAGAAGGGCCTCCGGCTCGCCTGCGGCATAAACCTTGCCTTCCTTTAGCATGACCAGTTTGTCAGAGAAGCGGGAGGCTAAATTGAGATCGTGAATGGCCATGACCGCAGATATGTTCTTCTCCTTGACCAGGCTGCTTACGGTCTCCATCACCTCCAGTTGATGGTGCATATCCAGGTTGGAGGTCGGTTCGTCCAGCAGGAGCACAGCCGGCTCCTGGGCCAGGGCGCGGGCGATGAGCACCTTTTGCTTCTGCCCGCCTGAGAGTTGAGAAAAGTCGCGCATGGCCAGCTCTTCCAGGTGCAGCTTTTTCAGGACCTCGGCCACCTTATCCAGGTCGGAGTCAGTGACCCTCCAGCCGATGTGCGGCCTGCGGCCCATGAGAACCGTATCAAAGACCGTCGTGGCCAGGGGGGTGGAGCTGGACTGGGGCACATAGCCTATCTGCCTGGCCACCTCCTGGCGACTCATTCTCTCCAGTTCCAGGCCATCCAGGAGGATGCTGCCCCTGGGCTTGAGGATGCGATCGATGCACTTGATGAGCGTGGTCTTTCCCGAGCCGTTGGGCCCAACCAGGCTCAAGATCTCTGAGTTCTCAATAACCACATTGAGATCATCGAGGATCTTGTGACTGTTGTAGCTGAATGTGAGGTTATTGATGGTGATATTTACCAATTGACTTCCTCCTGAAATAAAAAACTCTATTCGTCATTTCATCTTGGTTAATATGTATTTCTTTATTCATGCTATTTTTTATCAATAGTCTAATTTGAAGATGGATGTAGTGGTTAATAAATCCTTCTATTAGCTGTGTATTTTGTTATCAATGTTTATTAGGAACCAAATTCTTAATACTATTAGCAAAAGATTTATTACTATGTATGATGATCTCCAGAATGTGGGCAAATTATGCAAAGGCCTCCTTTACCGTATCGCTCTTGCTGCGCTCACTCTCCAAAGTGAAATGATGTGCCCTGGCCAATCTGCCATTGGCCGCCCTGGAATTGTGCGGCTTACGGTCGGGGCGCTCCTCTTCTGCTCTTTCACCAAAACTCCTTCTTCCGCTTCATGAACAGGTAGACGAAGAACGGCACTCCCAGGAAGGCGGTCATTATACCTACGGGCAGAATCACCGGAGCCAGGATTGTTCGCGCTGCCGTATCGGCCGCGAGCAAAAGCAGGGCGCCCACAAGAGCGGAACCGGGCAGAAGAAAGCGGTGGTCTCCGCCTATGGCCATCCTGGTAATGTGAGGTGAGACCAGGTCTATGAAGCCGATGGTTCCCGTGAAGCAGATGATGCTGGCCGTTATGAGCGAGGAAAGCATCAAGTAGATCACCCTCGTTCGCTCTACATTCACCCCCAGGCTCTGGGCAGTCTCATCGCCAGCCCCGAGAGCGTTGAGATCCCATGATTTGATGATGAGACAAGGCAGGCAAATGACAAGAATGGTTACGACCATCCCCACGTTCTCCCAGGAGGAGCGGCCCAAAGAGCCCATCATCCAGAAGACCACTTCATGAACCTGCTCCGACTTTCCCGAATATTGCAGCAAGGATGTTAAGGCCGAAAAAAGGTACATTGTGGCGATGCCAGCCAAGATCATGGTCTCGGAAGAGATTCCTTTGTACTTGGCCAGGCCGTAAACGGCAAAGGCGGAGAGAAGGGCGAAGATGAAGGCATTGCCGATGACAAGCCAGGATCCGGCCACGATGCCTGCACCAAGGATGATGGCTAATGCTGCGCCGAAGCTGGCAGCGGAGGATATTCCTAAAGTGAAGGGGCTGGCCAGTGGATTCTTGAGAATGCCCTGCATCACAGCCCCGGCCGCGCCAAGGCCCATGCCTGCCATAATGCTCATCAAGACTCTGTGCAGCCGCAGGTCCCAGACGATCATATCCGTAAAGGCCGTGGAATGAAAGTGCGCGGGAAAAAATTCGGCCAAGATGGAGGAATAAATATCCAAGATACTGATTTCGGCCGAGCCAAGGGTGACCGCTACCCCTGCCAGGAAAGCTATCGCCAGCATCAGGACCAGAAAGAAGAGCACCTTCCGTCCTGTGTACTGACTGTACTGCACCCTCAAATCAGTCCTCTCGCAGGCACCCAGCTTCGGGATGCCTGAGATTGCATTATAGCCAGATATGGGATCCACTACCAATGCCTCAGAATGCCTCAGGATGGATAAATTTTGCAAACATCTCCAGGCCATCTACGATCCTGGGACCGGTGCGGGTTATGAGATCTCCTTCTGCCTGATAGATCCGAGCATTCTTGCGGGCATCGGTCTGATTCAAGCCGCGTTCCGTTTCCGCCCATTGGAGGGGCTTGTCCGCCCCGGTTCCCATGCCTGAGCAGGCTATGATCACCTCGGGATTTCGCACAGCTATGGCTTCAGGATCTACCTGAGCATATCCCGAAAGATCGTGGAATATGTTCATACCCCCTGCCTTCTCGATGATCTCGTCCTCGAAGGTTCCCGCACCTGCAGTCCGAACCGGATCGTGCCAGACGATGTAAAGGACCCGCGTTTTAGGAAGGGATGATACTTTATCCGATGCTGTTCTTATTCGGGCCTCCATCCGACTGCCAAGTTCGGATGCCTCCGCCTCCTTTCCCGTGATCTTGCCGATTTTTTCTATGGATAGAATGATGCTCGATAGGTTATTCGGATAGACGACAAATGTGGCAATGCCCTCTTTGTCCAGCAGGGGGACTGCCCCGTTGCTGTGCTTCTGGCCGGCCAGGACCAGATCGGGATGCAAAGTGAGAATCCTCTCTATATCCGGATCAGCGTACCCACCCACAACCTCGATCTTTCCGCTGTCCTTTTGTTCCTTCATCAGAGGAGGATAATTGCAGTACTTCGTCGCCCCAACCACTCGATCCCCCAGGCCGAGAGCAAAGAGGATCTCCGTGTTGGAAGGAGAGAGCGAGACTATTCTCGCCGGGGTTTCGGCCACGCTGACCGCCCGCCCGAGATCGTCCGTAACAGTCACCGCACTTGTCGTGTTTTCTTCGGCCAAGGTTACAGAGCAGAAAAACAGCAACACGACCAGAGATAATATCATCGACTTCAAGATCAAGTTCCTCATCTCAGTTAATTAAACTTAATTGGATATAAGACATAATGACTTGATTTAAAGTTTTTGGGCTGAACCTGGGAATGTATAATCTACCTATAATGAGTTGTTCGATATAATAAACCGCTACAAAAGACCTCGTCTGCCTGGATGGCGCTTATCCAGGATGTGGGCAAATTATGTAATGGCCTCCTTTACCATATCGCTCTTGCAGCGCTCACTTGCCAAAGTGAAATGAAAAGGGATGAATGATGTGCCTGGGTACGCAAAACCGTAGATAATTTATCCTGCAATTGAGCGCGCCAGCCTTCGATATATCTCAGACAATGCCGAATTCGGTGCTCCCTCGATGACCGTGACATTCATGCTCTCGCAGACCTGGATGGTGGGATCGCGGGGAATTTCGGCAACTACAACCGTATCCATCTCTTCTGCAGCGGCCCGCACATTCTCAGATTCATTGGCAATTCCCCGGGCATTGAGTATTATGCCTTGGAGCTGAGCATAACCCCTCCCTTTAAACTCGGCCACCGCCTGGGCGATATTTCGAGCGGCAAAAAGGGACATCTTCTCCCCGGATGTCACTATATAAACTTCATTGGCATATCCTTTGCGAAGCGGCATGGCAAATCCACCACAGACCACATCGCCGAGAACATCGTACAGGACTACATCAGGCTGATAGATCTCATGGGCTTTCAAAGCCTCCAGCTTCTCAAAGGAGGCGATAATCCCACGCCCGGCGCAGCCCACGCCCGGAGTCGGGCCGCCGCATTCGGCACAAAGCACTCCTGCAAAGCCGGAAAAGACAAGGTCCTGCAAAGATACCGTGTCGGCTTTGCTCCTCAGAGTATCGAGAATTGTCGGAACCTGTCTTCCCTTCATGAGCATGCAGGTGGAGTCCGCCTTGGGATCGCAGCCGATCTGCATCACTTTTAGCCCCTGCTCCGCTAAAGCTGCGGAAAGGTTGGCAGTGGTGGTGGACTTTCCAATTCCGCCTTTGCCGTAGATGGCGATTTTTTTCAATTTCGGAACACCTCGGGATTTTGATTGAGAAGATTGATGATGGTTTGCGTGAGATAGGCATGGCCCCGCAAGCCCACAAAAGGAGTCCCATCATATCGATAAATGTGATCGAATGCAGGAAAAGCGGCATGCACCTTTAACGGCACATTCTTTGCGATCAAAAGATCGTAGGAATTGCCGAAGATGATATGGGGATTGATGCAGGCGATCGCTTCTTCCAGGCTCGCGCTATCCGGTTCGATCAGTGCAACTAAAGAGGGCTCTATGCCCCATTCGTCCTGCATCAGTCTTGTCAGACCAAGGGAATAGTCGAATGGACAGGAGATCATCGCCCTCAGATGATCGAAGTTTTGCATGAAATTGACCAGCTCCAAGATGGAAAAGCCGTATTTTTCAATCTCCTATTCAACAGAACCTCTGACTCCGAAGGGAAGGCCGTAGTAGTAAGGAATGCCATAGCGCTCCTTCAGCATCTCGGCAGCCTCAAGCCCGATATCTCTTGTAACCAGGTTCAAAGAAGCTGATGCCAGATTTTTGATATCGCTGACATCGGTTTGGTAGGTAAAGACGGTATTGACTTGGGCTCCCAGGAGCTTCAGCATCCTCTCCAGCTCAGCCAGGTCGGAGACATTATTGAAGGAATCGATGGTAGGCCCAATTATGTTTACCGTGCCGGGCTTTGTTTCTTTGGGCTCTTCTACAATATTATTCACCAAAGAGCGAAAGACCTCCTTTATGCCCAGATTGTAGTCTCCGGCAAAACCCCCGCTGGAAAATGGGAGCAGCCTGGCCTTCGTGACGGGTTGGCTCTCTTCGATGATACCTTGCAGATCCAGACCGATCACGGAGGTGACGCCTGTGGCCACCAGGGCGATGACCTTTGGATGGTATTTGTCATCCAATTCGCCAATAGCCTCTTTGATCTTCTCATCCCTGCCCATGACCACATCGTCCTCATCCATTCCGCAGGTAAAGAGCTTGCCTTTGGGGGACTGCCGGTTCATGATCATGTAGTTGAAGGCGTTGTAGTTGCAGGTGCCTGTGGATCCGTGCTCCATGATCAGGAGATCCTTGATGCCCGACAATGCCCACAGGACGCCGAAATAGTCGGAGGGCACCGGAAAGCCGTTGTGTTTGAGATCCATAACTAGCACACTCCTTTTGCCAGAATCTTCTCTTTATACATCAGAGCCTCCAGGCCCGCCGGCTTCTCCAGGAGTAAACGCAAGACCTCGTTGGTGCTCTCAAAACCGAGCATGTAATATGAGGTGGACAAAACTACGGGCACGATTGCCATTCTCGCCAGAGCCTGGCGGTCCAGGACACCAAGGGAGATATCGGGTGAAAGCTCCGACAAGAGCTCCTCATTTTGCAGGGAATTGTCGCCTTGAAATATAATGGGATCGATCCCCCTGGCCAAGAGCTTTTGAATATCGGGCCGGTCCTCGGGAAGGATCATCTGCAGCAGGATCACCTTGGGCTCGACTCCCAGGCTTGTGAGCAGCAACGCCAGGTCGAAAGGCCTTCCGAAGATGCCGGAAATGGCGCAGGTTTTGCCGACGAGAGACATGTGCGCCTCGCAAAGCAGCTCCTCCGTCTCCTTCTTCAATTCCTGGATCTCACAGGACAGATCAATATTCAAGGCTCCTGCAATAGAATGTTGACCGTTTTCTCCTCTTTCGGCTGCGGCGTCATCAGCTCAAAGAGCGACTTGAACATGTTCTCGACGCCTGGCGTTGCGCCCTCGCAGGTGAAGTTCTCAGTATGAACTATCAGCAGCTTGGCCTGAACATGAGGCCGGATCTCATCAATGCAGGAGTCGAAGTCCTCGCCAACGATCTCCTGCAGGCAGGAGGTGACGAGGAACAGGACCTCTGGATGATAAACATTCTCCGCTTGCAGGATTGCAGCACGGACTTTTTCACGAAAACCGAATATGATATCATCCTGAGAATAATTCACAAATAGAAGATTATTGGGGCGAGGATCTGAGGTAAGGGATCTCATGTTCATGGAGAGCTTGGCATTATACAAACATATGGCCGGGCCTAAGAGCAGAGCATAGGAGTTATTGATCAGAGGCACGATTCCGGCTACTGCCCGGAAGGAGCAGTGCTGGCCTGGATACAAGGCACGAGCGGTGGCAATCAGAGATCCGTCCTCGGGAAGCTCACTCAATAGGATGCATTTTTTCCCAATTTCTGATTTTCTAGATTCATTCACCTCAATCCTCAGCAATATTTGATTCATGAACTCTCCTGTGGTATAAATATTCCGCGATTGATTCATATAAAGTTTTCATAATTAATGATATTGTAGTATTAATTATGCATCAAATTGTCGGGAGAGCTCTCGAAGTCCAACCGCAAAGTTCCATGATAAAAGCAATAAAATACATCCGGGATAAATAAGACGAGGAGGCAAAAATGCCCTTTGAAAGTCATTGCCTCCTGAATGCTATTTTCAAATGCTCTTTTTATCTCCCTTATTCCTCTGCACCCTAATCCAGCAATGGATAGCCGAATACGCCCTTGAACTCAATTCCAAGGAACTTCTGCAGCCATTCCCTCTGGATTTCTACAGGGTCTATATCCTTGAACAACTCAGGATGCAGCCACTTGGCAATATAGAGGTTGAATATGCTCGGGTGTATTGATGCAAGATCGCTGGTGATGATATAGACCCGTTCGTCCTTGACAGCATCGATCTTGCTCCATCCAGTGCGGTTTTCCATTTCTTTGACTTTGGCTGCCATCTGGGTTGTATTCCCAGCATCGTAGCCGCTGTTAGGCATATCATTATGAGACGTCATCTTTAGGATGACCTGCGGATTGTCGCTTATGACCTGTTCTGGATCTATCTCATTATTAGAGCCGTTCAGCTCCTCAAAGATGTTGATTCCGCCGCATGGCTTTATCGCAGCAGTGACCGATGTTGATCCTGCACTGTACTGCAAATCCTTATAGCTCTCTGCATAAACGCGGGGTTTCTCGCCGTCATTTAATCCTTTCACCCTCCCCTCAATGAGATCGATGTACTTCTCTTCAAAGTCGATCAGCTCTTCAACTCGGTCTCTCTTGCCAAGCAGCCACCCGATATTTCTCGCTTCGCCAGCATAAACCTCAGGTCTGTTGAAATTCATCTGGATCAGGGTGATGCCAGCAGCCTCCAGGGTCTTTCTCTGCTCGGAATAGTCGTAAGATGCATAGCCCAAAACGACATCAGGATGAATCTGCAGTACCTTTTCCAAATCCCATTCGAAGGTAGCTCCGACGCCGGGTTTGTCCTTAATCATATCCCTGATCTCGCCGCGGTTAGCTGCGGTATTTGTGACTGCAACGATTTTATCCGCGTCCCCCAGAACACAGAGCATCTCAGGCCCATAGGTGCCGCTTAAAGCTGCGATGCTCTCTATCGGCAAGGGAACTTTCACAGGAGTTCTTGCCATCTCTGGAGCGGACGAGGGCTTGATGTATTGGATTATGGTGAGATTTTTCTCTTCCCCCCGAATGATCTCTTCGATTTGAGCTAGATCCAGCTGGTCGATCTTGCCGTCGTAATTGGCATCAGACAGTTCGGTCTCCTTGTTCATTCCATTGATTATTCCTTGCAGGTAGGCTATGTCGTCTGCATTTATGGTATCGTCCATATTGGCGTTGCCGAATATGTCCAGCGTGAAATCTGCTGCGGCAGGAGCTGCATATAGCAAAACGCTTGCCAGGACTATTAAACCAAGGGTTATTACTCTCATATCATAACATCATTTTTCATACTATATTAAACTAAGGTATGATTTAACAAGCTATCTTAATTTAATGCTTAAAACTATATCCTAAATTTATTGATTGACATGAGAATAATTGTTTGATGCTTGACAGCAACCGACGGCTGAGGACTATCATGTCATCATCATCAGCAGGCACAATGCCGTCAGCCTCACTATGATACTGATGACCGTGGAGATTGCCACCAGTGAGACTCCCATGTGCATGCCGAACACCGAAGCATAATTTGGTATCTGTGATCTAAGGGCTATAAACGGAAGCATGAACATGCTCCCCAGCATCAAGACAATCAGGGCCTTAGCCTCCGAAAGGCTGCCGCTTTGGATCATGGGGCCGAGAAGGGACATGCCTGCCTTGGGGCTGGCTACGAATACCATCAGCGGAATTATTGTCTCCGGAGGAACCTGGAAGAAATGAGCCAGGGGAATTACATCCAAGGATGCAAGAAAGCCCATTTCATTCAGATAGAGAATTGAGAAGGTCATTATGAAGAAAATGCCGGCCATTCTGAGAAAAATAGGGATCTCACCAACCAATGATCCTTTTGCTGCCTGAAAAATGTTCTTCTTGGATGGAAACTTGATCGTCCCTTCAATGGCTATTGGATCTTCAACTAAATATTTTCTGCCAAAGATCATGACAATTAGCAGCTTTATGATCCCCGTTGCGGAAAATATGATCGCATATGCTCCGCCCACAAAAAGGCCTAAAACGGGAATCACAACGGCCAGTTGATATGTGAACATCTCCCGGAAATAGACGGGAACGGTATTCATCAAAGCACTGAGAAAAGCCTGCCGCTCTGTCAAATGTCCTTCTTCTTTTAGCCTGGCAGTCATGGTATTGGCGGCGAGGACTGAGCCAAGGCTGATCACAAAGGTGGAGGCTGAAATGGCAGGCAAGCGTGATATTGAAGCCAGAGGCCTGGCAATGAATGAGATTCGATGAAATAAACCCATCTCCATCATTATGCCTGTTAGAAAGAGCATCAGGAATACGATCGTCATGGTGGACACAGTCGTATTCAGCGCTTCCTGGAGGATATCTAGCATCGTCAATTCATGCAACTACTGCAATCCTGGCCTTTCGTTTGGTAGTAATATATAAATTAAAAATATAAACATATCCTTCGTAGGCTTAAGAAGGATATGCGAACACGCCAAGGGTATTCAAATCGTAATCAAAGCCCTGCATGTCCAGATATTGCTGATGCAACGCCTTAGGATCCAATTCAGGGAAGAGCTCCGGATAGAACCACTTGGCCATGTAGGCGATGGTCACGGGAACCGCGGGGCTTGCTCCAAACTCATAGAGCAGCATGTACACCCGTTCATCTTTCACTGCTGTAATATTGCTCCAGCCGGTTCTGGCCAGAATCTCCTTTCTCTTGGATGCAAATCCCATTGAATCATCGGTCGCATAGCCGCATGCAATCTCCGATGGTGATGTGAGCCTCACAATAACCTCCGGATTTTGTATCATGACCCACTCTGACTCTACCTCAGGATATGCTCCTTCCAAATTAGAGGCGATATTAATACCACCTGCCATAGTGCAGGCCAAGTCTCCGCCTTTGCCCTTGGTGTACGTTTTAAGGTCTGCATATCCTTCCAGGTAGACTCTTGCTTTTTTATCTGTGGGCAACTTTGAGGTCTTTGCCTGAATAGCATCTGTGATATTGTAGAAGAATTTCAGGTACTTGTCTGCATCATCCGTTTTGCCGACGATAAATCCGAGCATTTTCATTTCCGCAGGCAGATCGTCTCCCCTGTACAGATCAAGGGCTACAATAGGGATGCCTGTGCCGTTGAGCTTTGGCTCGAGGTACTTGGAGGCGGCAGACTTGTAGCTTATGGCCAGATCCGGCTCCAGGGTGAGGATCCTCTCTATGTCCGGCTCACTCCACTTTCCAACACTTGGCATTTTGCTGAAATCCGGTAAGTAGGTGGCGTCATCCAGCGTATCAACCGACACACCTACAACCTTATCTGTGGCATGCAAAACCCTAATGGCCTCAGCAGCATCGCCAGTTACAGCTACTATCTTCTTGATGGGCATTTTTAAGGTTACAGTTCTGTTGGCGGTGTCGATGAGGGTCAGCGTCTTTTCATCGCTCTGGATAATCTGCTTTATCTGCTCAATATCCTTTTGATCCACCGTTCCATCGTAATTGGCATCGGAAAGATTGGAAGGCTCATTGCTGCCCTTTATCACACCTTCAACATAATTGATATCTGCCTGATCTATGGTATCATCCATATTAGCATTGCCGAAGATGTTCAGGGTGAAACTCGATGATGCAACCGTAGGCATGATGATCATTGCCGAAGATATGAAGGCCATCAGTATGCATAGAATTGATTTTTTCATTCAGCTCTCCTCCGGATAAACAAATACACCGTGCTTGCTCAGATCATAATCCAGTCCTTGGAACCTTGTTAAGTACTCCTGATGTATTGCCTGTGGGTCCAGATCCTTGAAGAGATCCGGATGGAACCATTTTGCCATGTAGGCAACACCAATGACATTGCACGATCTATCACAGATATCTGGGGTAATCAAATATACTCTGTTCTCTTTGACAGCAGTAATGTTATCGAAGCCGGGACGATTCATGATGGCATCTCTTAAGGACATCATTTCGGCAGTATCATCTTCATCATAGCCACAAGAAACTTCGCTGCCAGATACTACCTTGATTATTATGTCGGGGTTCTGTGCGACTATCCATTCAGGATCGACTTGAGATGTTGTTCCCTGTCCAGATAGGTCCAAATCCTCGGCAATATTCATTCCGCCTGCCATTGCGCACATTTCTTGAGTGCCAGAGCGACCATTGCGAGCTTTGAAGTCAGAATAACATTCAATATATACTTTTGACTTCTTCGCACTTGAAGCATTTTTCAAAGTGCTGATTATGGGATCTGTGATGTTGTGATAGAATTTGACTAGTTCTTCGGCTTTGTCCTCTTCATTAAAAATGTAACCCAGCGTTCTCAACTGATCGTCTCTAGTTGGGACTTTGCATGCAGAAAAGCGAGCAATAGGTATATCGGCTGCTTCTATTTTATCATCTAGATCCTCTTCTTTTACCCCTGTATATGCAATTACAATATCTGGATCTAGAGTCAGTATAGCTTCACAGTCCGGATGGAATGACGATCCTACTTCAGTCAGTTTAGAGAGTTCTGGAAAAAATATGCTATCTTTTGCAATATATGAATCTACACCAATAATATTCTTGATTCCAAGGCAGCGAAATACCTCTGCGCAGTCTGCATTCAACAAAATAATTTTTCGAATGGGCTTGTTGATCGTAATTGATTTGCCACTGTTATCGATAAATGTCCTCGGATAGTCATCGTGAATATGCTGAATCTCTTCTAACTGATCCGCGGTTATATTTCCCATGTTTGCCAGATTTTCGGCAATCAGTAGCTCCTCCTGGGAAACGATATTGTCCCCGTTCAAGTCCCCCGGCACAGCACCCCATGCATGTGGTGACGCCGCCAGGAGAATCAGAACGATCATGCCTATCTTCAAATTCACTTTCATGCTATTACTACCTCTCGATTGTATATTATGCTCATACAAATTCATATCCTAATATGATAAAATCAGATATCATATTCAGTACTTATAACTATCTCTGCAATTCCTAATATTTATCTAAAAAAATATATTTTTTATGTAGATCGCTTTGTCCTAGAACTCGCCTTCGACATCGCCCATTCTCTCCTCAATCCATCCCTCAATCTCCAGATAAGAGCGGCTTCAGAGCATCCAACACCTCTGGTTCGGCGTAATGCATGTGATCTTCATGAAACTCACTCCTGGTTCGGATAGACGTAGATACCATGATAGGGTATTCTCTGCCACTTCTCATAATACTCCTTCAATATGCTCTGAGGATCGAGATCTTCGAACAGCTCCGGATGGAGGAGCTTAGCCATAAATACCGTACCGGCTGCCTGCATGGGACCGCGATTAAGATCTGTGCAGATTATGAAAATCCGTCCGTTCTTGCCGGCTGCAGTGGAATTGATGGCAGAATCGTTTAGGAGCGTATCTCTGATCTTCTTCATAAAATCAAGAGCAGTATCATTGGCACTGTACCCAGACTTTGTTTCTGCGGCAACGACATTGCTTACGATTATGTCCGGGTTCTCAGACATCAGCCACTCCCATTCCGCTTCTGCTACCCCTGAGGAGCTGTTCAGATTCTCGGCAATGTTAATTCCTCCCGCTTTAACAATCATGGTGTTCTCTCCGCTCAGGCTATTGCTGGCCTTCAAGAGGGGATAATTGGATTCAGGATAGTTGTAGAATAGAGTCCTGGGTCTATCCGATGCAGAAAGGCCACGGGTTCTCTCCTCAACGAGATCCACATATCCATGATACCATTCAATCAAGCCGTTAGCCTCGGCTCTTCTATTGAATAATTCTCCAAATATTTTAATGCTTCCGTCCATTTCTTCTTGATTAAAGCAATCCATGCATATCACGGGAACGCCTATGGCCTGGTATTTATCGAAGGATTCATCCTTTTTAGGGTTTTTATATAATATGACCAGGTCCGGCTTGAGCTGGGCAAGCTGCTCATAATCAGGGCTTCCGTATGCGATGCTCACCTGATCCTTCAATTCCGGCCAGTACAAGCCGTTGGCAATGGCATAGGAGCTGACACCCACAAAGACATCATCTACATTTACTCCGATGGCTCGTATGATCTCCAATGCTCCGGTATTGACGGCAACGGCCTTTTGAATGGGAACATTTAAGGTCACATTTCTCTTTCGTGCATCGACAATGGTGATCTCGCTCTCGCTTCCATCCATGATCTTCTGGATTTGATCGGTGTCCTGGGCATCTATCAGGCCATCGTAATTGGCATCGCTGAGATTGGTGGGTGCATTTGCTCCTTTGATTATCCCTTCGACATAGGCAATATCCAGCTCATCAATTCTATCATCCATATTGGCGTTGCCGAAGATGCCTAAAGCATAATCGGATGATGCTGCTGGCATGACCTCCGCAAAGGCGGATAATGCCAAAAGCATCAGCACAAAAAAGGTAATTCTCATTCAGCTCACCTCTTGTGGTGGGAAGACGAATATTCCATGTTCCTTCAGATCGTAATCAGGACCCATGAATTTGGTCATATATTCCTGATGGATGGCTTGTACATCTAGATCCTCAAAGAGATCCGGGTGGAACCACTTGGCAAAATAAATAGTGCCGACAAATCCTCTCAAATACATGAGCTCTGTACAGAAGAGATGCACATTCTTGTTCTCCACTGCCGCAACCGTAGCTAATTCCTTGCGATTGAGGATCTCATCTCTAATGGCAGCCAGCTTAGAGGAATTGGTGATTGAATAACCAGCGTTTTCTGAAGAGACATACTTTAAAATGATGTCCGGGTTTTGCTCAATCACCCACTCTGGATCCAGTTGTCTTCCCTCAAAGTTCACGGCAATATTGCTGCCGCCGGCACAGCGGCAGGCAAGATCGACGGAGTCTCCGATTGTCTGGGTATAGTAGGGCTTCCAGGATTCAACGAATACCTTGGGTTTTTCTGCATCGGAAAGTTTTTCCGTTCGGGACTTGATGATATCCAGGTATTTATTCACGAAGTCGATATACTCCTTGGCCTCTTTCTCTTTTTCCAGGGCGTAGCCTAGTTTCTCCAAAGATTGCGGAGCTATCTCCGAATAGAAATTGAGTCGAAGCATCTGAATATTTGAGGCTTTGAGCTTTTCTTCAACATCCTGACTGGGAGTTCCCCCATAGGTGAGAACAGTGTCGGGCTCAAGCTTAATTATTGCCTCTATGTCCGGCTCATTCCACTTGCCGACAGTTGGCAGTTTGCCGGCTTCAGGATAAAGATCCGTCAATGCCGCAATGCTTGTATCCACGCCAACTATTTTATCGGAGGCATTCAGTATACGCATCGCTTCAGGTGTAAAAGCGCCAAGGACGACGATTCTTTTCACCGGCTTATAAATCATTATCGTTCTGTTAATGGCGTCTACAAGTGTCCTTGGATAAGCTTCGCGTATATGCCTGATCTCCTCCAACTGATCCTCAGTGATCTTTGCATCTTTTGAGAGATTTTCAGCATTTAACAGCTCTGATTGGGAGATTATATTATCTCCGTTCTGATCTCCTGGCACCGTTCCCCATACGATGGAGGCTGTTGCGAGGACAACCAGAATGACTAAAGCGATTCCACGATAGCGTCTCATAACTCACCTACAACTTTTTTTTAAAATCATATCAATTGATCATATCGTATGATTAGATATGTATTCGTAACATGCATTTATAACTATTTCGGCTAAAGTTTCAAAGAATCATGAAAAATAAGATATTATCTATATATATTTTAATAGATTTTAAATTACGCAGTTCATTCTGAGAGGCGATTTTATATAAATATTATATATAATTTTGAATTGGGCAAGACTCCGCTATCGCTTAGTAGCAGTCATTGTTAAATTATTATTCAATAATAAAAAATTTTAAATATTGAGTTTGAATATTACGAGGATTAATTTTATTAACATCTTACGCATAAATCATTTGCGAAAAAAGTTTAATAAAAGACCAATAAGGGCGGATTTCGTGCTAAGAGAAGATGAATATGAGATTGCTGGCAAAGGAATAAAGATCGCACTAATTCATGCTGGCATACACTGGAAGAATAAGGAGGAGAACCTTGCCAATCTATTGGCCCTCAATGAGAATGCCGCCGGTGCAGGGGCGCGAATCATCTTGAATACTGAAATGGCAACCACCGGCTATTCCTTTGAAAACAGAGCCGACATTGGGCCACTGACGGAGATCATCCCCGGTCCGACGACAGAGGCCTTCGGAAAAATTGCAGAAAGATATGGATGCTATATATGTATCGGCTTGCCGGAAACGGACCCGTGTACGGGGATATTTTACAATGCGACAGCCGTAATCGGACCGATGGGGAAAGTTGCTGGCAAATATCGCAAGACTTCGCCGGCTTTCAAGGAAAACCTATGGGCTGCAAAGGGTAATCTTCCTGTTCCGGTAATACAGACCGAGTTTGGCAGATTCGGTGTAATAATATGTGCAGATTCCTATTCATATAAGCCTGCAAGGGTAGCCGCTTTAAGGGGGGCCAGCCTGTTGCTCGTTCCGGCCAACTGGCCTCCTGAAAATCACAATCCGGAAAAGCTCTGGCGAGCCCGGGCAGCGGAAAACGGCATATATGTCCTGGCCTGTAATCGAACAGGAAAGGATAAAACTATGGACTGTCGAAAGGCAGAATCCTTCATTATTGATCCCCTTGGAGTGGTAATCAAGCAAATCAGCTCACTAGATGACATTATTATTTACAGCACTCTGCCGATCCAAAGCGGTATGCAAATTTTGCCTCCTGCAGAAAATATCTTGAACCGAAGGCGACCTCGCTTTTATGGGAACATCTCCCTTGATACCTATTCTCATCTGAATACACAGATGCTGCTTGGTTTGCCGGAAAATGCTGATTTAGCCGTTTCAACTCTGCAACTTCAATCCACATGCCAGGACCATGCGTCTAACATTGAAATAATGCTCAAGCTCATCGATAAAGCTGCAGAAATGGCCATTGCCATGGGAACGACGCTCAACTTGGCCGTCTTCCCAGAACTGGCCACGACAGGAAACGTTTCCGGACCACAAGAAGCGATGAAGCTATGTGAGGTGATCCCGGGCCTCACAACGGACATTCTGGCTCAAAAGGCCAAGGAGATGAATGTCTTTATAGTTTTCGGGATAGCAGAAAAGAAGGACGCAAGATTTTACAATAGCAGCGTGTTGGTAGGCCCTGGTGGCGTAGTAGGCAGATATAGAAAAGTCCATCTTTCTTCCTGGGATAATAGATGGGCCTGGGAAGGAGACGTTGGTTTTCCTGCTTTTGATCTTCCATTTGGCCGAGTTGGCATGCAGATAGGCTGCGACTTGTTGTTTCCTGAAGGCTCTGATTCACTGGCTAAAATCGGCACAGACCTTCTCTGCGTACCTGCTTTTTGGGTAGATAGCAAGAGCAAGTTTATTTGGGAGGCCAGGCTGGCTGAACAGATGCATCTGGCTATTGCCAATCAATGGGGTGATATCGGTGGACTTCATGCATTAGGGGGAAGCCTCCTTTGCAGCTATTCCAGGTATCCCGAAAAGAGGAAGAAGTCAGAATCTCCGGCAGAGGGTGATTGGATCGAAATCATGCAGCTTGGAACCAAAAACTCTCGTGAAAAACGATTTTCCGAGAACGTGGAATACAATGTTCTGCTGAATCTGAGCGGCAAGAGCTGAGCGAGCCAAGAAGCGACGGACGGCGAAAGATGCCCGCCGTCCAAAATTTTTGACTTATCTTGAGCTTTGCTTCTGCCGTGCCTTTCTATTTTCCCTCTGGATTCTCTTTAGGATGATATACGAAGGAACCATGTTTGTCCAAGTCAAGATCGAGGCCCTGGAATTTTTTCAGGTATTCCTGGTGGATTGCCTTTGGATCTATTTCATTGAAGAGGTCCGGATAGAACCATTTTGCCATGTAACCCATGCCTATGAAATGCCTTGCTCCAAAGAAATAATTGATGCTCAAATAGACACGGTCATTTTCCACGGCACTAACCGTAGCCAGCTCTGGACGGCTCATGATTTCTTCACTGATGTTTTTCATTGCAGTGGTATTATCCACAGCATAGCCTCCCTGCCCTTTTGTCGATCCTGCCATTCTGAGGATTATCTCAGGATTGCGCGTCATCACCTCTTCTGGGTCCACCTCAGGATAATTTGAGAGATCGCTGAAGATGTTTCTTCCTCCTGCCATCTCAACTATGTTAGAGGAGCCAGTTCCTCCCCCAAAGGTCGTATAAGGGCTATAATATTCCAGGTAAACTTTAGGCCACTTATCCTCAGGAATTTCTTTTATCTTCTCCGTGATTTCATTCACCAATCCATCGTAATAATCTATAAACTTCTCCGCATCATTTTCTTTTCCAAGGATGTATCCTAGCTTTCTCGCCTCGTCAGCGTAGTGCAATGGATCGGTTGAATCGAATCTGATCACTTTTATGCTTGTGTCCAGTTCCTTAAGCCTATCTGGGATCGTATCGCAATCCCCAGATGAACTTGTGGAGATAAAAACAACATCCGGATTGCACTTCAATATTTCTTCATAGTTGGGAGTCCACGAAGAGCCGCAATTCGGATAGTCGCTGAACTCCGGGAAGAACGTCTTCCAATCTTTATCTCCTGTCACATATTGGTCTACGCCGACTATTCTATCCCGTTCCAGTTTTAGTGATCGCATCACCTCAAGTGTCCAGCCGGTTAGTACGGCTATTCGCTTCACTGGTATCTGAACCGTTACTATTCTATCACGAGAATCGATGATAGTAAGCTCTGTCTCATTTCTATTCATGATCTTCTTGATTTGATAGACATCGAGAGTATCGATCTTGCCGTCATAATTGGCATCGCTGAGATTTGTGGCGGGATTTATTCCATTGATTACTCCCTCGACATAGTCAATATCTTTCTGATCTATGTTACCATCCATATTAGCGTTGCCGAAGATCTCCAGAGTGTAATCGGGAGCATACGCACAAGCAACCGGCAATGCATAAGATAAGAGCATCATCATTATAAAAATTGAAAGCAACCTCAATTTACACCGCCTCCGCAGGATAGAAGAATACACCATGCTCATTTAAATTGAAATCCAGCCTCTGGAACCGTGTTAGATACTCCTGATGAATCGCCACGGGGTCCAGGTCTGAAAAGATATCGGGATGCAATTGTTTGGCCATGTACACAATGCCGAGCCAGTAAGAAAGGCCGGTTGAGATATCGGTGGCAAAGCAGTAGACGTCTCCGTTCTTAATGGCCGTAATATTGGCCAGCTCAGGACGGCTGAGGATCTTATCTCTCAATGCCTTTATCTGGGCTGTATCGTCCTCATCGTAGCCGCAAGAGGCATCGGCCTTTATAGTTCTTTGCATAATTCAATATAACGCAATAAATATTATTTAATTATTATTGATGTGGCAAAACTCATTCTATATTTAAACATGATTATACCGACTAGCACAAAGAACTATAATCTCCTCGAAACCTCTGTTACCTTAACATGCCCCATACCTTGGATTTATCCAGCCAGGGTTTTAGGTAGGCAAAGGCATATATCATAAAAATAACAGAAAAAAAGATAGAATATATAATATATCCTATATGTAATCTTTTCGATCCACTTTCCTGCCCACCTTACGCCCCGATCACCTTGGCCATCTTCTCCTTCCAGGCTGCCACCTCATCGGCGTTGATAACGTCGATCGCTCCGCCCTGGAATTCGCCCTGCACGTCGCCCATCCTCTCCTCCATCCAACCCTCAATCTCAAGGTAAAGGGACTTCAGAGCATCCAGCACCTCGGGATCGGCCTTCCACAGGCCCCTCTGCTCGGCCTCCAGGAGCCTTCGGCCCATCTCCTCCATGGCCCAGGGATTGTTCTCCTCGAAGAACTTGCGGTTCTCCTCATCCATGATGAAGGTCTTGGCGATGTCGTCGAAGATCCAGTCGTCCACCTCTTGCGTGGTGGCCTCCCAGCCGTAGACCCTTCCCACGCGCTTGGAGATGTCGCCTGCTCCCTTGTAGCCGTGCTGCTTCATGCCTTCTATCCACTTGGGATTGAGCAGCTTGGTGCGCACAACGCGCCGGACCTCATCGGCCAGATCTCGCACCTCGACGTGCTCCGGCTCCCTGGTGTCGCCGTAGTAAGCCTTCACATCCCTGCCGGAGAGATGCCTGGCTGCCGCGGTCATGCCTCCGTGTGTGCCGAAGTAGCAGCAGCATCCGAAGAGATCGTACTCGTCGCTGACCACTTTGTTGTAGGTGACATCCACCGACTTGAGAGAGTTCACAAAATTCTGATGAGATTCCTTGCCGGCCACGCCCTTGCCGTAAGCATAGCCGTTCCAGTAGATGAATATGTCCGAGAGGTCCTTCTCATCTTTCCAGGCGCTGGCGTAGACGGCCAGATTTGTGCCCGACTGGTAGGTGCCCGGCTTGCTGGCAAAGATGCGCAGCGTTGCATCGCGCCAGTCTTTGGCCGTGCCGTTCTCCAGGTTGGCCAGAGTATGCTTGCGGACAAAATTCATCTCCAGAGGCTCATCGAGCGCAGCAACTGCCTGCACCGCTTCGTCGATGGTGTCGATGCAATTGGGGAAATTATCACGGGTGATGCCTGAGACGCGAACGGTCAGATCGATCCTGGGTCGGCCCAGCTCTTCCAGCGGGATAACCTTGAAGCCCTTCAGCCGTCCGTTGGACAGCCAGACAGGCTCCGTGCCGAGCAGGAAGAGCATTTGCGACATATCCTCGCCGTCCGCCCACATGATGTCGTTGCACATCCAGAAGAACGCGATGTTCTCGGGATAGCGTCCCTCCTCCTTCTGGTGCTTGGCGATAACAGCCCCGCCCAGCTTCTGTCCCACCTTCCAGGCGGTCTTCGTGGGAACGCGGTAGGGGTCCAGAGAGTAGAAGTTCCTTCCCGTGGGCAGGACATCATCCCGGCCGCGGGTGATGAGACCGCTGGGTCCCGCCTCGATGTAGCCGCCGTCCATGCCGTTGAACAAAGCCTCGATCTCCAAAGAGGCTTCCATCCGGGTTTGCAGGTCCATGACCTTCTCCCGAATAGCTTCTAGCTTGCTCTCATAACCCGCTGCGGAAAAACCAAGGACCTCTTCCGGTAGGGCTCCGTTGCCATCTCCCTGCAGATACATGTCTATGAGTTTCTTAGAGAGCCCGTCGATCGTCTCCAGCAGTTGCCCGTGCGATTTGCCGTGGCGCTCATTGACGGCTCCCTGGTCGGCCAGCAGCTCTTCCATGGAGAGGCCCATCATGGCCGCTACGGTGCTGCGAAGCGGCACGCCGCTTCCCTCGAACCGCATTATGGAGTTGATGAACTCGACACGCTTCTCGGCCAGCGGCAGTTCGCCGAATATGTGCATGCCGGAATCAATCTGCGTATTCCTGACCCGGCTCAGCTCATTGTGGGCCTTGGTCACAATCTCTTCTACAGGCATGTCGTCGGTCAGCTTCATGCCTTTGTCGAGGTTTGCTGCCTTGATGGCGTCGATGAGAAGACGGCGCAGCTCATGGGAGCGGGCGTGGTCGTGCTTGGCGGTCTCATACTCGCCCAGCAGCCGATCCACCTCCAGCAGCTCATCGTAAAGCCCGGACTGGGTCATCACGGTTTGCATGTGGTCCACCAGCGTGGCATAGCTGCGCCGCTTGGCGATGGTTCCCTCAGGCGGGTTGTCGGCATTATAGATGTAAAGATGGGGAATGGTGCCGATGCAGATATCCGGATAGCAGTTTTTGGAAAGGCCCACGCCTTTGCCGGGCAGGAACTCCACGTTGCCGTGCGTGCCCACATGAATGAGCACATCCGCTCCGAAGATGTCTTCCAGATAGCGGTAGGTGGCCATGTACTGGTGCGTGGGCGGCACATCCGGGTCATGCAGGATCTTGCAGACCTGGCCGTCGCAGCGCGCTCCGGCACAGCCCCGTTTCGGCTGCACGCAGACTACCGTGTTGCCGTACCGGACGCCCGTGATAACAATCTTGCCCTGATAGAGCATGGCCGCAGGAATGTCGTTCTTCAGTTCACCTGGGGGGTTTCCCCAGGCCTCGCTGACACGCTCCTTTACCAGAGGTGTGAGCGTATTGAACCATTTTTCGTACTCTTCTTTGGTCTGATAGGCCAGCACGCCGCCCTTGGCCACAATCTCTTCGATGGGCGTCCAACGGAACTCGGAGACGGCCTTGCGGTCCATGATGGTGGTGATGAGATCTTTGCCCGTCGCCGGCGTGTTCTCTTGAGCGTATCCTGCTGCGACCATTTTATTCATAATGCGGGCCACGCTTTCGATGGTATCCAGATGCGCTCCGCCGCCTACGGCCGCTTCCACCGAGACACAGGGATTATTGTGCAGGATGAAGGCTACCCGGCGTTCGCTTATCGGCTTCCCGGCCAATTCGATCCAATTCTTTACTCTTTTTGCAAGCTTCTCGCAGCGCTCCAAAATAGGCGTGCGCTCCTCATAATCACCCCGCTTGGAACCGGCGCTTATGATAATGGGCTCGATCATTCCTTCAAACTCCGGCATGGCCACGCCCCAACCTATATCATTGGACAGTCCAATGCCGTTTTCCCACTCATCCAGAGTCATGTGATTGGAAAGAACCGGCTCAAATACCGGTGTGTTTAGCTTTTTGAGAAGAGCAATGCCCGTTTGATTTCCTTTTGACTCGCCCATGTTGTTTCTGTCCTGTCCGAGGAAGAAGGGAGACGTCTTTACCATGGCATCGATGCGAGGTTTGCCTCCCATGAAGAAGTAGGCCCTAACCACTTCGGCCATGCTCCTGGTGCCAAGATCCACATCCTTTACGGAATAAGAAAACACGGGGATGACGTTCAATCCAACTCTTTCCAGTGCCCGGATCAGCTCATCCTCCACAGTCAGGTTTCTGTTCACCCAGTAGAACCGGGAGAAGAGCAATCCCACCGTCGGGCCTTCGTCAGGCTCATACCACTTCAGATACTCCTGGATATTATTGAAGTGACAGGGTGCATCCGGATGGTATGCTCCTTCCCAGGGCATGGGAGAGGGCGGCTTTGCGGTCACATCCATATGGAGCAGCTCCCGGCAAAGATAGAGGAGCATATTGCTGATGTTATCCTCTCCTCCGTAGGTGAGGTAGGCATTCGCAGTGACTACAACCTTTGCCGGAGCTGTGGAGTTCAGCCAGTATGATTGATCATAGCCGAGGCATACGGTGGGTGTGCGCTTTCCGATCTCACTCATCTTGGACTCGATCTCGTCCCAAAGGGCCTCGCTGCCGCGATGCGTGAAGATCAGGTCTGATTGTTCCATGGACTTCATTGCTTCTTCCAGCAGGCCGGGCTGATCATCCAGACGCTGAGCGGAAAAAAGCCGCAGGTCGAATCCAAGGCGCTTGCAGGCCTTGGCGATAATCTGCAAATACGAATTCCCAACAATGCAGGTGAGTTTCATGATTGCTCCTTTTTGATCAAATATCCCCTATTTCTGCACTTTTGCTTAAATTCAGTTTTATGTATTTTTAATTTTATCATATTTCTTCACTAAATTAATGAAATAATACGTTCTAAGTAATAACTATTTCGATTGAAATGTTAAAAAAGTATAAAGAAATTTATTGATTTATATAGAATGCTACGAACTGCATGCCACACCGCCGTTCAAGGATCTGAGTGGTACGATGCACGGCTTGTCCAGTGATTTCATAACCAGCGCTTCAACACCGTAGACATCGCGAATATTCCTCTCGCAGAGCAGTTCATTGGGAGTGCCGGCTGCATAGACTTTACCATTTTTCAGCATCACCAGATTATCCGAGAAACGGGCGGCGAGATTGAGATCGTGGATAGCCATCACCGCCGAGATGCTTTTTTCCTTTACCAGTGAGCTAATAGTCTCCATAACATCGAGCTGATGCTTCATATCCAGATTCGAAGTGGGCTCGTCCAGGAGCAGGATCGCTGGCTCCTGAGCCAGGGCGCGGGCGATGAGCACCTTCTGCTTCTGCCCGCCGGAGAGTTGGGCAAAGTCCTTCATGGATAGATCTTGCAGATTTAAAAGCTCCAGGGTATCTGCCACCTTGCCGATATCCGCATCCGAGATCCGCCAGGTTCCTTCGAGCAGAATGCTGCCCTTCGGCTTAAGGATGCGATCGATGCATTTGATAAGCGTAGTCTTGCCCGATCCGTTAGGTCCCACCAGGCTGAGTACCTCGGCATCATTTACTACAACGTTAAGATCATCCAGGATTTTATTGCTTCTATAACTAAAGGTCAAATCTTTTATGGTGATTTTTACCAATATTCCTCACTCTCCTGCCGATGTTGTACACTGTTTGCATAGATGTGTTATCTTATGGTGGACCAATTTTCGGCATCATTAATAAAACTTTCTATGATATTAGTATTAACAAATAAGAAATAGGCCGTTATGGTCCATCTGCCCATAAAAAGTGGCCCCCTGAGGCTGTCCACCAGGGGCAGCTCACCAGAACTCCTTCTTTCGGCGCAGAAAGAGGTAGACGAAGAAGGGGACACCCAGGAAGGCAGTCATTATTCCCACCGGCAGAATCACGGGCGACAGGATAGTCCTCGCCACGGTGTCTGCGGCCAATAGCAGCAGTCCCCCCACCAGTGCAGAGGCAGGGAGCAGGAACCTGTGGTCCCCTCCTATCACCATGCGCGTAATATGCGGAGCTACAAGGCCGACGAAGCCGATGGTTCCTGTAAAGCATATCACGCTCGCCGTGATGATTGAGACCAGCACCATGCATACCACACGCGTTTTCTCCACATTTACTCCCAGGCTCTTGGCGGTCTCGTCGCCTGTTCCCATGGCATTGATGTCCCAAGACTTCAAGAGCAAGTAGGGAAAGCAAGCGGCAATGACGGCCGAGACTATCCATACCTTATCCCAAGAAGACCTCCCTAAAGAGCCCATCATCCAGAAGACCACCTCTTGCACCTGCTCGGCATGCCCTACGTACTGCAAGAAGGAGGTCATGGCTGAGAATAGGTACATGATGGCTATGCCCGCCAGGACCATGGTCTCAGGTGTAATGCCCTTGTATTTTGCCAGGCCATAAACGCTCATAGAGGCGAGAAGGGTGAAGATGAAGGCGTTGCCGATGATGAGATACTCTCCCCCGACGAATCCTGCTCCCATGACAATGGCCAAAGCGGCACCAAAGCCCGCTGCCGAAGCTATGCCTAATGTGAATGGGCTGGCAAGGGGATTCTTGAGTATGCCCTGCATTACGGCTCCTGCAACCGCGAGGCCGATTCCTCCCACAATGGCCAGAAGAATGCGATGCAGCCGCAGGCCCCAGACGATGGTATCCGAGAACCAGGTGGTCTCAAAGTGGCCCGGCAAAAACCTGGCTATGATGGTGGTGTAAACATCAACAACGCTGATGTCTGCCGAGCCTCGCGTGGCTGCATAGCCTGCCAATATGATTATACCCAATATGAGTGAAATGAGAAAGAGCATCTTTTTGCCAATGAACTTCTGATACTCTGCCCTCAAATCGGCATTTGGTTTTTCCTTGGAATACACAGATAGCATTTGTTTAATCCTCAGGTTCGGTCTTTGAGATCTGCGCAGGTAACTTATACACATATTAATAAGTCTTTTGGTAATAGTATTACTAGATCATAATTTATTTTGTCATTTACCGCACTTGCGCATCAATGAGATGCAATTGCTGCCGTTCAGATATTAGATCACGATTATAGCCTCTGCAAAAACGTCTCTTCATCTAATGACCATGTTTCAGTAAGAATCAATCGATTCTACTTGATACGATACTTACAAATTTTTATTATCTATGCATGAATTCATCATACAAGCAGCACTAAAATAATTCCAAAATTAGTACTTATTAATACAACATAAAGCCTTAAATACGAAAACAACCAGCTTAAAAAAAAGGAGATAACAATGCACCATTTAAAGAGAAAGACCCTACCATTTACGTCCATCGTTGGGCAGGATGACATGAAGTTCTCCCTGATTCTAAATGCCATCAATCCCCGCATAGGCGGCGTCCTGATCAGAGGCGACAAGGGCACTGCCAAATCGACTGCCGTGCGGGCTTTAGCCGACCTGCTGGAGAATATTCAAGTGGTGGAAGACTGCCCCTTCAATTGCGATCCG
>JAPKYA010000032.1 GCA_026394565.1 Methanothrix sp. | reverse complement strand
TGCAGATGCTGGGCATCGATCGGCGCGTGGAGTCCAATGCCGACGAGATCTTTCGCATCGGAAGCATGAAAGAGCTGGCCGAGGCCGGCATCTATCCCAGCTTTGTGGTCACGGGCAACCTGCCGCTCGTCCTTCGCGAGTCGCTCCTGGCCCGTGCCTTTGAGCTGGGCGAGAGGGTCGTGGAAACCAGCCTGGAGCTCTTCGGCGGCATGATCGGCGCCTTCAGCCTGGAGACGATTGTCACCGACGAGCTGGAGTTCAAGGTCTTCGAGATCTCGGCAAGAATCGTCGCGGGCACTAATCTGTACGTGAGCGGATCGCCCTACTCGGATCTCATAGAACCGGGCCTCTCCAATGGCCGGCGTATAGCTCAGGAGATCAAATTGGCCAATGAGAGGAACCTGCTGCATGAGATCATAAGTTAAAAGAAAGGCTTATCTTGGAGTGGTCTCCAGAGGTGCCAGTATGTCAGGCCTTATTAAGACCTTCCAAGAGGCCACGCTGCTACAGTGCGGCTTTTTAGAGAAGCTGCTGGATCTGGATATGGCAAGCGTTGCTGCCTTTTCCGACTCTATGGTGGAGTTTTTGAGACCGTCGCCGGACAACAGGTTCGTCTATGGCCTTGCGGCGGGCAGGTCCGCTCTCGCTCTTTACAGCTTCTTGCAGCTTATCCAAAACCACTTCGATAACGTATTTCCTTTTACCCTGGAAGATCCCGTGCAGAGGCACTACCGCAAGGGCAAGAATCTAGGGATAGCCATCTCCGGCTCTGGAGAAACACTGGCCGTAAATAAATACATAGATGATATCATCACCCTGGGCGGTGAGATCAAGCTGATAACCGCCAATGAGAATGGAACGGCCTATAAGATGGTGAGCGAGTACGAAAGAGGATCGGTTCTTGTGTTCACGGCCAGGACAAAACAGTCCACAGACAAGGATACGCGGTCCCGGCTCTCGCCCATGGGCACGGAGTTTGAGCTGCAGGTACTGGCCTTTTTAAACGCTCTTTTCGCAGACGTCCAGTCCCGGCTGAAGGGAGTCTGCGATCCTGCCTGCCCGGAATACCGCTCCACAATGAAGGACTTTGAGCAGAACGCGCGCCTTATCTCCAAAATGGACCCCGAGCATCTGGAGCACTGGTTTGGCAGGCTGCTGCCCCGCAGCGGCAGATACATCATAGGTGGTGTGGGAAGATCCGGCCTGGTGGCCCGCGCCTTTGAGATGAGGTTCACCCATCTAAATAAGATCAGCCACTGGGAGAGGGATTTCAATACGCCCAGCTTTCAGATTGGAGACGTTTACATTCCCATAACAGGAATTGGCAACACCTATGAGGCCTTAGAGGGAACGGTCACGGCTCTGAGCAAGGGTGCTGATGTGATGCCTATTACTGCCAATCCCTCATCGCGACAGGTATCGATTCTCCAGAAGCACGGCAAGGAGAAGGACATTGCCGTGATACCTGTAAAGCCGGAATACAGGGAACTCTTCAACGGGGATACGAGCTCAACCACCTGGCTGATGTCCGAATATACTAAATTCCGCTATCCAATCTTTGAGATCAATGCTTCCGTGTTCACCAACAGCGTGGTGGCAGTGGGCGCGGAGTTCCTGGGCATCGTGGAGGCGGGCATGAGAAGGATGCATGTGTAGAACGGCACATTCGAGTGCAAAAATTTTTCATGAATGGAAACATTTTAATAGTAATAATTGTCCCAAAGTTATATATCTATGAAGAATAGGTGAGGATGGTCATGGTTCTCTTTGAGGGTTTATATGAGCTATCTGATTTCCTATTGTCCGGCAAGCCCTTATGCGCAATATTAGTGTTAATTGGCGCGTTTTCAATTGTTTCTGCCTTAATTCCTCCCGTAGGAAATGCTATTATCAGCATTATCCCAAAATTGGGCAAAATTGATTTCAACAGCGTGAGCAAAAATCAGAAGATTGTAATGTGTGTAATTGGAGCCGTCTTTGTAGCAGGTGGAATTTACGGCATACTCACTGCACCTGTCCCTCCTGAGATCGAAAGTTTTATTGCGGATAAAGAGCAACCACAGGGCATCAAAACAGAGATTATTTGGACGGCAACAGCCTTTGATAAAAATGGTGATCCATTAACTTATAAATTCTATAGAATGAATAATTATTCAACCGGCGGAAGGTACATCTCTTTGACGAACAAAGGGAACACTTATATCTGGAACGTCACTCCTGCAGATCTCCACCGAAATTTCTTCAGGGTTAATGTAACTGATGGAAAATTTGAGCGGAGCGAGGAAAAGACTTTCGATATAAATGAGCCGAATTATCCGCCAAAAATTGATGAAATTCGTCCGAGAGTTGCAAGCCCATGGCAGGCAGGCAAAAATATAACATTCGATGTGAAGGCGCACGATAAGGAAAATGATAAAATGTTCTATAAATTCTGGCTGATAGGTCCGGGAACTGGTGATGATTGGTCCGAGGTTACCGACTGGATGGAGACAAACCACTGGACGTGGCAGACTTCCAGGAAGGACGTAGGAAATAGCACAATTAAAGTATGGGTAATTGACAACTTCCATCAGGGGCAAAACGCCCGCGATGACAATTTGGTAGATGATTATAAAGATATAACATATGAGATTTTAAATGGCATCCCAGTCTCAAGAGGAAATGATTCCAAAAATATTTCTATTAGCAACTCTAGTAATGTAAGCAATATCTTGTGAAATGGAGGCAATTGGCATGAGAAGGATTAAATGGCTAACTCTTATGATAATAACTGGTGCATTCTTATTTCCGGTTGCAGCCGGTTTGGCTGTATATGACGAACTGCCTCTGGAGTATCTCTGGTCGGGCTATGAAGGGAGCAACAACGGTGTCTCCCTGAATGTAGATCCATTCTTCGAGTCGGACCCTCAAACGGGGAGCGTATGCACCAAAGTAACCTATGATAGCTCGAAAGAGGATAATGCAGGTCTCTATATTCTGGCCACAGGAAATACTCAGAGAGGGCCAGGTACTGGCTTATCCATTCCGGATGCACAATATCTTGAATTTTATGCCAAAGGGGCGCGTGGCGGGGAAAAGGTAAGCTTTGGCTATGGAATGCCGTCCTCAGAAGACAATCCCAATGCAGACTCATCAAATTATATTCAAAGTATAACTTTAACCGATCGCTGGGAGAGAATAGCCTTTGATCTTAAAGGCAAATCGCTATCCCATATAAACGGCCTTTTCAGGTTCTATGTAACAAAGAATGACAACCCTAATGGCTGCACATTTTATTTGGACAATATAAACTATAGGACTAACAGCCATTGACCCTCACAGACCCCCATACCTTCGCACATGCTCCCAGGCCCCGTGCTCCTCCGGGAAGCGATCCTTTCGGGAGTAGACGGATGCATCCTCCCGCCCGTACAGCTTTCTGTCCTCGCCCACCGGACAGACCTTGATGCAGATACCGCAGGGCGAGATGCCCCGGCTGTTTAGTTCGGCGCTGTGGGCAGTGCAGCTCTTCTTGTCCGTGAGCCCCTGCGGATAGTCCTTCTCGTCCAATGCCCGCGCAGGGCACATCCTGACGCAGCGCATGCAGCGGGTGCACAGCTCCTCTTTCTGGAGCGGATCTGGCGGGAGCTCTGCCGCCGTGAAGACGGAGCCGAAGCGCACGCGGGGGCCATATTGGGGCGTGAGCAGCATATTGTTTGTCCCGAAATTGCCCAGGCCCGCCAGGAGGGCCGCGTGCCTGTGAGAGAAGAAGGCCACCGGATTTTTCAGCAGGGCTTTGATGCCGAAGTATCCGTCCCGCGGAACGAAGACGGATGGGTGGCCCATATCGCTCAGAAAATTGGCCAGGCGGTAAGTGTACTGGTCGAGCAGGCTGTTTACGGTGTTGTACAGCTCCCGGTAGTAAATGGAGGGCGAGGTCTCCAGCACGGGCAGGCTGATGGGCAGGCCAATGACGATCACCGATTTGGCCTGGGGGAATATGGACTGGGGATAAAACTCCTCCGCCATCCAGGGCTGAAATGGTGGGTCCTTCCAGCGCTCTACGCTCGCCACTCCCACCAAGGGTATCTCCATCTTCTTGCATCTTTTCCGGACAGCCTGTAGCAGATCCTCGCTCATGGGAGATACTTTTTAGAATTAAAACCTATTAGAGGTTCACGGCCTGTTATGAATTGTTCATAAAAAATCCTATATATCAAGCTGGCATCAATGGGCAAATAAAAAGCGATATGCAATTGGCGCAAAGAGATGGATGTGGGAGGCCGATTGTGATGATAGAATCAAGAGAAAAAAGAACGAGTAAGCTGAAGGTCGATGCAAGGAGCAACTTCGTTACGCCGTCCTGCGGTGCTGTGGACGAACGAGATTGCAGCATGATGAAACATCAAATCCTGGCCGAGACGCGAAGATCCAATGCACCTGCCTGGGTGGCGGAAGAACTGGACAAAATGCTCAATTGTCCAGCCTGTAGCAGGGCCAATTCTCTTGCCGTGAGGTAGCTTATGATCGATGCCGATATGGAGAAGCTGGATAATATAATAAAAAAATACCATGGGAGAGAAGGTTTCTTGATCCAGTTGCTTTTAGATCTGCAAAGCGAGCTGCACTGGATCTCCAAAGAAGCAATCGAGGAGCTCTCCCATAGGCTTAAAATTCCAACAAGCCAGATA
>JAPKYA010000050.1 GCA_026394565.1 Methanothrix sp. | reverse complement strand
AAGACCGCGCAACAGGGCGGAGATCTGGGCTTTCGCACGGATTTGGCGGATCTTATCAAGAGGATGAGGTAGAACCATGGTTAGACCAAAGACGAAGGAAAAAAGAGGGCACAGAACCTACCACGGCAAGCATAAGAATGCGCGCGGAGGCGGGTCCCGCGGCGGACGTGGAGATTCAGGGAAGTGCAAGCATCACTTCATGCGCTCTATGCTTCTCGGAACTCAGATGGGCAAGCATGGATTTGTCAAGCTGCCTCTTTCCGAGGAACTTGAGGTGGTCAACGTGGACGTGCTGGACCAGATGGCCGGAGCGGACGGCAAGATTGAGCTTTCCGAGATGAAGGTGCTGGGTCGCGGCAAGGTAACCAGAACGCTTAACGTTAGCGCGGCTGGATTCACTGCGACGGCTAAGAGCAAAATTGAGGCTGCTGGTGGTCAGGCAGTAGTAGTATGAACCAGCAGAGTTTCTTTTATGCGATAGAGCCCTTTGTGCGCCGTCTCCCTTCCGTGGAGCGGCCCACAGGGCACGTCCATTTTAAGAGAAAGCTAAGCTGGACTTTAGCCATACTGCTGCTCTACTTCATTTTGGGAAATATACCGCTCTTTGGACTTTCCAAAGCATCCATAGATATATTCAGTGCCTATCGTGCCTTCTTTGCCGGGTCCTTCGGCTCTATGATGCTCCTGGGCATAGGTCCAATTGTTACCGCATCCATCGTATTGCAGCTTCTCGTGGGCGCCCAGATCATTAAGCTCAATCTGAGCGATCCCCGTGATCAGGCCATTTATCAGGGCACGCAAAAGGCTCTGGTGTTCGTGATGGTTGCAGTTGAGGCCCTGCCCCAGGTGATGGGAGGCTATTTGCTGCCCGACGCCGGCCTGGCCGGTACCTTAGGCGTTTCCCTGGGCATATTATCATTATTGATCTTTATTCAGGTCTTCATCGGCGGATCGCTCATCGTCTATATGGATGAGGTCGTCTCAAAATGGGGTGTCGGCTCGGGAGTGGGGCTCTTTATCGTAGCCGGAATAAGCCAGCAACTGGTTACTGGCATCATCAATCCGGCGACAGGCGATGCTGGGCTTCCTGTGGGCATCATACCCAAATGGATCGATATCATCAGGCTGCAACTGATCGGCTTTGATACCCTCTTCACATCTGAGGGCCTGAGATTCATTCTGGTCACGGGCGGAATTCTGGCGCTCATATCTACCATTATGATCATTTTGCTGGTCGTTTTGGTGGAATCCACCAGAATTGAGATACCGCTGGCTCACAGCCGCGTGCGCGGCGCTCGCGGGCGCTTCCCTGTCAAGCTGGTTTATGCGTCAGTTCTCCCCATGATCCTGGTGCGGGCCATTCAGGCCAACATCGAGATGGTGGGAGCATTGCTGGCGGCCAAAATGGGCACAATAACCTCGGCCACGGTAACCGGCCAGGGAGTGACCACGATTTATACCGGCTACTCCAGCATTCTGGGCAACTTCATCTCGGAAGCCAAAATTAATTCCGCTACGGGAGCGGCCATGAGCGGCTCGTCGCCTCAACCGGTATCGGGCTTGATGTACTATCTGTCTGCGCTACGAGGCCCCAGTGACTGGATGCCGGGAATGGTGCAGATTCATCCAGGTATGACGGAATTGGGATTCGCGGCCCTGGCCGGCTGGCAGATATTTCTGCATGTGATCGCGGACGCTTCATTCCTGATCATTGGCGGCATTATCTTCGCCATATTCTGGATTGAGACCACAGGCATGGGACCCAAGAGCGTCGCTACCAAGATTCACAGCTCGGGCCTGCAAGTTCCGGGCTACAGAAGAAACCCGGCCTCTATTGAAAAGCTGATGGAGAGGTATATCCCCAAGGTGACTGTGATTGGCGGTGTGATCATCGGCGTTTTAACCTTGATCGCCAGCCTTCTGGGCACACTGGGAGGCGCGGGCGGCACGGGACTGCTTTTGGCTGTGAGCATAGTCTATCGGCTCTATGAGCAGGTGGCCAGCGAGCAGATTCAGGAGATGTACCCCATGATGCAGAAGTTCTTTGGAGCGTCGGCATGAATGCTCAGCTGACCAAGTCCCTGGACAAAGCCGCCATGGCGGTGGGCTTTGTCCTCTTTTTTGGGATAATGATCAGCACGCAGCTGAGAACCGGCCTGGGTGTCGCTACCGGCTATGTGGTTGGATGGCTTCCCGAGATTCTGCCTTTCCATGTAGTGCTCTTCATAATGGCTGCCATCACGGGCCTATATGCCAGCCTGATTCAGAAGTACACCATGGATTGGGAGTTCTTGAGAACTCAGCAAGAGAAGATGAAGAAGCTGCAAAGAAATATGAAAGAAGCGCAGCTTTCCGGCGATCAGGCCAGGACGCAAGCCCTGCAAAACGAGCAGATGAAGATGGTATCCGAACAGGGTAAGATGATGCAGATGCAGTTTAAGCCCATGCTCTATATCGGCATCATCTCCATACCGCTCTTCATGTGGGCTTACAGTTTCATATCCGCTAACCCAAACATGATGATGACATTCCCCTTCTGGGGGACACATCCCATCAATACCACTGTCCTGGGGCCGATCCTTTACTGGTTCTACTGGTACTTTATCTGCTCTCTGCCTGTATCGCAGGTCATTCGTAAGGCTCTGGACATTGGGAGCATGAGCTAGAGATGATAGTAACCATCAGCGGTGCGCCGGGAACGGGCACCTCAACTC
The DNA here is from genome assembly GCA_026394565.1 of Methanothrix sp. Taxonomy (GTDB): domain Archaea; phylum Halobacteriota; class Methanosarcinia; order Methanotrichales; family Methanotrichaceae; genus Methanothrix. The sequence goes on along the minus strand of JAPKYA010000050.1, from coordinate 2,115 downwards.
TTGCTCGCTCTCTCTCCCTGGAACTTAAACTACGCAGGGTCAACTCCGGGGAGCTATTTCGCAAGATCGCCGCCGAGAAGAATATCTCCATTCGGGAGATGAACCGTCTTGCCGAGAGGGGTCCGGAGATAGACTATCTCATTGATGATGCTCAAAAGGCCCTGGCCAAGGAGGGAGGCGGCATCTTTGAGGGCCGGCTCTCCGGGCATCTTCTGTCCGCAGGTTTGAAGGTTCTTTTAAAGGCGGATTTGCGCACTAGAGCTGAGCGCATCGCGAAACGCGAGGCAAAGCTGACCGAGGACGCCATTGCTGAGACGCGCATTCGCGAGGAGAGCGAGGCCCGGCGGTATAAGATGTACTACAACATTGACATCAGCGACTTTTCCGCTTATGATCTGGTAGTTGATAGCGGCAAGTTCGATGAGGCAGCCACGCTGGCCATTGTGCTGGCGGCAGTGAGGGGCCGATCGTGCCTGTGATCCATCGCGCCGAAAGGGCTGAGAAGAGACCGGAACATGTCTTCTCGTCGCAGGCCTCAGCTACTTCGCGCGCTGCTTCTTCTTCGCCTGCCTCCCCGTCCGCTTCCACGTATCCTCAAATTCTTCCTTCCGACAGGGTTCGATCCGTGCTGGTGAAGCGAAGCGGCAAGACGAATCCTGCTTATGGCATCTCGCCCGAGAAGCGCAGCCTCAAGATGCACATGTCTTTGGGGGCCATCAATCTGGACAAGACCTCCGGGCCGACCAGCCACGAGGTAGCCGCCTGGGTGAAACGCATTTTGGAAGTAGAGAAGGCGGGGCACAGCGGCACCCTCGACCCCAAGGTGACGGGAATTTTGCCCGTTCTCCTTGGAGACGCAACCAGGGTAATGGACACTCTTCTCCTGGCAGGAAAGGAGTACATCTGCCTCATGCGTGTGCATAAGCCCCAGCCCAAAAAGCGCCTCTTCGATGTCTGCCTGGAGTTCATGGGCCCCATTTTCCAAAAGCCGCCCCTGAAGAGCTCAGTGGTAAAGGAGCTGCGCATTCGCACCGTTTACTATCTGAATGTCCTGGAGATTGAGGAGCAGCGAGTGCTCATGCGCGTGGGCTGCCAGGCGGGCACCTACATCCGCAAGCTTTGCTTTGATATCGGTCTCGCTCTAGGCACGGGCGCGAACATGGAGGAGCTGCGCCGCACGCGCGCCGGTCCATTCCGGGAGGATGAGACGCTGGTCACGCTGCACCAGCTGGCTGATGCCTATGCCGCCTGGAAGGAGACGGGCGATGAGACGGGCCTGCGGCGCGTCATTTTGCCAGTGGAGGCGGCTTTGCGGCATCTGCCCCGGCTCATCATAGCCGACAATGCCGTGGATGCCATTTGTCACGGCGCGCCCCTGGCCCTGCCCGGGCTGCTTCGCCTGGAGACAGATATAAGCAAGGGCGACAATGTTGCCCTCTTTACCCTGAAAGGAGAGGCTGTGGCCATTGGCCGGGCGGATATGAACAGCCGGGAGATGCTCGACGGCAAGACGGGCATTGCCGTTCTGACCGAAAGGGTAATAATGGAGCCGGGCACGTATCCCAAGGCGTGGAAGCTGGCCGAGAGGGACGCTTCCGAGGCAGCGAAAAGAGATGCCAAGCGCTAAAACTGAATCAAAACCTGGTGCCGAGGTCGTCTAGCGGTAGGGCGCCAGCCTGGAGTGATTAGTTCTCCTGGATAGCTGGTGATCCGCAAGGGTCTCGTGAGTTCGAATCTCACCCTCGGCGCTATTTTACGGTAATGGAATAGTGAATTTTCATCTATTGGCTGGATAGATATTTTTAAAAATACCGGTGGATTGATTTCCAGGAGGCAAAAGTATTTATTGGAATTGTGCATTAATACCTAAACTCCGGCCTTTGCAGTAACCATTTTTCGTATTGAACTCTTCTGTCAGCGAAATTGCCGAAGGGTTTATATACTATCATGGTTATTACTCTTAGCTATGACGTATCTGGTCAAGCAGAAGATTCGCGGGCATACTTACGTTTACGAAGCCGAAAATTTTTGGAACCCTGAGAAGAAGCAATCCAGGCAAAAACGCAATTATCTTGGCGTCTGGGATGAGACTTCAGGAAAGCTCATTCCAAAGGT
>JAPKYA010000036.1 GCA_026394565.1 Methanothrix sp. | reverse complement strand
AATGCCTATGGATATGTCCTGTTCAATAAGAAGCGGGAAGGATCAGAGACAAATTCGTTCTACAACAGACTGATCGATATCGAATCAGCACTCAATGGAAAAGAGTTCAAAAACCCGATCGGAGAATTCAAGCGGACAGCCGGCAATTTTGAAAGATACTTGGAGTGCATTGTGGAGGAAAAAACGATCCACCTTCGCAGGAGAATAAATGCCATATCGCAGGCTTCAAACCGATTTGGCAAGACAATTCTTCTTTCAGCTACCAAACGAAGATGGGACGAAGTGCTTTCACTCTATCGCGAAAGAGATGAAGTCGAGAAGAAGTTTGATGATCTGAAGAATGAGCTTGAGGCTATGCCTCTGAGAGTACATAAGATTGAAACGCTTCAGGGCCTGCTATTCATTTTCTTCGTATCGTTGATCATGAGGGCGATATTGCTTAGAAAGGCCAGGGAGCCGGAGCTGCTTGATAAAAAATCCATTGAAGAGATTCTCTTGGAACTGGGAAAGCTCAGGGCAGTTAAAGTCGGCGGCAAATGGAGGTTAACGGAGATCTCAAAAAAACAGAGAACGATCCTGGAGAAGATGAAGATTGGAATTCCCATCGAGGCTAACCTGGTTATTGAAAGGGCCGGAGTTTAGGTTCTCAATGCAAAATTTTAAATATAACTAGTTAAAATTATTATGATAGATATGGGGTGGATTCTAGATGGCGACGGGCAATAACTGGGCAGGGGATGTAATTGTCAGGGATACGATTATGTGGGACAAAAGAGCGGTTATCGGCAACTCGGGCATTTACATTCCCACCGACATTCGGGCCTGGCTGTCCTCCACGAGCAGTGCGGTTATCCTGAGGGCTTTGCAGGATATCGATCTACCCTCGGCTCGCGAGGCTGGCACCTTTGACCTGCGGGCCTGGAAGATCTGGGATTATGTGGCCAACTCAGTGCAGTACATCACAGACAAAAATTTATTCGGCCTGGAAGACTTCTGGCTATTTCCCGAGGAGACGCTCGTCTTGCATAAGGGCGACTGCGAGGACACCTCATTCTTGCTCGCCACCCTTCTTCTGGCCGGCGGCGTCTCCGAGCACTGCGTGCGCGTGGTCCTGGGCAGGATATCCACCCCGGACGGATCCTTTGGCCATGCCTGGGTGGTCTACCAGAATGAGTCCGGCCGCTGGTGCCTCATGGAGTCCACGCTGGATGCCGCCCCCTCGGAGCTTACACCGGCCGATCCCTTTACAGTGCCTGGAAATGAATACAATTACCAGCCCCAGTTCTGCCTGAACTGCTCACATCTCTGGTCGATGGGGGCGACAAAGCCGCAGATAGCCGAATACCTGAAAACGAGGGGCCGGGTCCAGGTGAGGCAGAAGGCTAAGAAGAGGGTCTTCTAATTCTAAGCGTAATCGCTGGGCGTCATAAGCCCCTCAGAAATATGGCTCTTCGCTATTTGCAGCGGCTAACCTCAGGAGTTCCATTGAAGATGGAAATGACCTCATCCCAGTCGGCATGCCGGCCGCCTTCGTCTACTGCCCTCGTCTCTGTGTCTCTGCGCCTCTGTGGTTAGGTTGTAGATATTAGTGATAATTAAACCCGCAGTTACGGGTTCTAACCACAAAGAGACACAGAGTACGCACAGAGCGACGAACTAACAACTCGAAAACCATAATGACTTAAAGTTAGCCACTGGACATAACGAAGAGCCATCGTTTCCATTACCTCTCCACCCCCACTCCCACGGCCACCGCCCCGCACCCGCGGGCAACTGCGCTGCCCACCCCGCTGTACTCCGCAAATTTTGCCAGGGCCACAATCCCGTTCCGCAGGCCCTCTGGCGCATTCCTGGTGATTGTGTACCGGCAGCGCCCTGTGAATCCCTGCCTCATAATCGGTCTGGCGTGCCCTTTGACCCTGTCGAAGACCGTGTTCACTACTATGCTGTGCGTCTCGTAGGCCAGCGGCTTCTCGATCATGAAGCGTGCCATATCGTCCCGCTCCATGCTCATCAACATCTCCTCGGGGCAGACTGCGTTCCACTTGGACAGCAGCGAGTGAAAGACCGCCTCTCGGTGCGGGAACATCTCATAGACCTTGGTGTTTCTGTATTGAATGCAGGTTGGCGACTTGAACTGAAAATCAAGATATTGCTCTTTGATCACCCCTGCGGAGAAAATCAGATCCTCGAAGCTCGCCGTAGAGCTGGCCAGCTCCTCCACCCTCAGCTCTCCTTTCTCCATTGCTAGATTTCGCTCTTTCAAAACCAGCGGCGCAATGATGGAGCGGAAGATCTCAACCTCCTTTTGGTCCGTGATCCCCACCGCTAGACCGTACCTCTCCCCAGCCTCGACGGCCTTGTGCATGGCCTGCTGGCAGCGCACGAACCGACCCTCCAGGGGGCCCAGGGAGATGGAGCTGATGGGCGAGTCGTGTGTGTGTTTGGCCGTAGCAGAATCGGCCTCCCCCATGACGCCCAGAAGGGCAGAGTAGAGCTGGTAGCCCTCGCTGTAAGGCATCTCAAAGCTGGCCGTGGGCCTGAGGGTCAGTGTGATCTTTTGCGGCATCATTCTGGCATTATATCCCCTCACATTTAAACCTGTCGATAATTGCAATAGTTTCATATTATTGCAACTAAAAGCTTCTGCACTCTAATACCTGCAAGGAAAATCATTATGATCCAAAATCCAGGTTAATAGTCGTCTCCGTTCGTTCGTCCTCTGTGCGCTCTGTGATCTTTGTGGTGAAAGTCTGTAAACCCCTGGTTAAAATTCGCATCATAGAATATAATCAAAAGGGCAACCGAGATCCTATCAGCTACTACTACCAATATCTCCCGGCGCTTGAGCCTCTACCGAGGTGACGGTCTCGCGCCATGTGAAACCCCCTCGCACCCTTGCCCCTTGGGCCCGACCGGCCATTTGCAGCATCATGCAATTGTCACATGGAAAAGCATTTATGCATTAAATCTGCTATATTGAATGATGAAAACCTACATCTCCCTTTCCGGCTTCGATTCCTCCCAGATCGTATCCCTGATTGTGAAATACGGAGTGGAGGGCGGAGACACTATCATCCTCATCCGTCCCGAAGTGGAGCCGGACACGCGCGGCGAGCTGACGGTGCAGGCCATCCGGGACCTCTCCCGCCAAATAGACAGCTCCATTGATCTGCAGATCCACCGCGTGGATCACCGGGATTTTGAGGGCATGGTGATCTCTTTAAAAGCTCTTCTGGAGAAGGCGGAGGGCCAGGTCATCGCCAACCTCTCAGGCGGGCCGCGAGAGATCTTCCTGGCCTTCACCATCGCCTGTCTCTCCCAGTCCGGGAAGATCTCTAAAACCACCAACTACAGCGATATCGAAAGAAGCCTCCATGAGGTCGCCCTGCCTAATATCACCGCTGTTCTGGAAGATCGGCAAAAGAGGATTTTGAGGGACGTAAGCGACAGCCAGCCTACTACTATTACCGATATCGCAAAGCGCCTCTCTGTCTCCGAGAGCACAGTCTCCCGCCAGGTGGCCCGCCTGGCTGAGCTTGGGGCTTTGCATCTCGTGCAAAAGGGCAAGACCAAAGAGGTAAGAATAACCTTGACCGGGAGGATACTGCTTTAAGCAATCAGACTGACAATGCCTCTGCCATGAAAATCCTCCTGGTCACGGGCAGAATGGCCGAAGCCCAGGTCAGTGCATTTGCCGGAGAAGCTGATGTGCTGGTGGCAGATGTCGATGTAGCCGCCTTCATCACACCTGATCTGTTGCTCTGCGCTGCGCCGCGAGGCTACGATCTCATATTGATTCCTGGAGCCATAACTGCTGATTTTCGGGAAGCCGAGCGTGCTCTGGGCGGCAAAATCCGCCTGGGGCCCAAACACGCAGCAGATCTGGGAATAGTGCTACATCATCTGGCCAAGGGAGAAATAGAGCTCTCTCGCACCATTCCTGCCTGCCTCCTCATGGAAGGAAAGATGAGAGGGGAGGCTCTGGATCAGGTGGAGAGGCTGGAGGCAGGGGCCGGCTCGCCGCAGCGGATCAGGGGCATCAAGATCGGAGGCAGCTCTCGCATGAAGGTTCTGGCGGAGATCGTGGATGCCACGCGCTACTGCTCTAGGGCTCTGGCGGAAAAAATCCGCTACTATGAGGAGCAGGGTGCGGATATGATCGACCTGGGCATACCTCTTGATGCCCGTCCTGATCAGGTGATAGCAGCGCTGCAAACGGCTAAAAAGGCCACAAATCTTCCGTTGAGCATTGATACCATCAGGCCGGAGCTGATCCTGGCTGGCCTGGAGGCTGGTGCCGATCTGCTGCTCAGCTTAAACGCAGGCAATCTTCCCCTGGTAGGCTATGCGGTGGCCGGGGCGAACGTGCCTGCCGTGATCATCCCCGGTCCAGGCTCCATCAGTTTGGAAGAGAACCTGTTGATGGCCGGGGAGAAGGGAATATCCATGATAGCCGATCCTGTTCTCGATCCGCCTCTGCAGGGACTGGCCACCTCACTGCAAAGGTACCTGCTTTTCCGGAGGGATCATCCCGATATTCCTCTCTTTTTTGGAGCAGGAAATGTCGCCGAGCTAATGGACGCCGATACCGCCGGCGTTAATGCCCTCTTGGCCGCCTTGGGTGCAGAGACCGGCGCTTCTATTCTCTTCACACCGGAGTTCAGCGCCAAAGCGGCAGGAAGCGTTCACGAACTTGCCCTGGCCTCGAGGATGATGATGCTGGCCCAAAAGCGCCATGCGCCTCCTAAAGACCTGGGCCTTGACCTTCTCATCTTGAAGGAGAAGCGATGCCTGCCCGAGGAAGCCATGCCCGAAACGTTCCTGGATGCAAAAGAAGGTCACAAATATGAGCCGGATGGCAGGGGCAGTTTCAGAATCTTCCTCTCCGGGGGAAGGATCCTGGCACAAAACCTGGCACAAAACGGCCCCATAGCTGTGGCTGGAAGGAATGCTCGCGACATCCTCAATACACTCATCGAGAAGGGTTTGGTCAGCCGCCTGGATCATGCCGGCTATCTGGGCCGCGAACTGGAGAAGGCAGAGATCGCTCTTCGCCTGAAAAGAAACTATGTCCAGGACGAACTTCTCTGGCCCTCCGAGAAGAGTTAAATAATTGGTCTCGCGACATAGATGCGGATGAATTCGAAGGCTTTCGCTATCTTTGTAGGCGTTATCATGGTACTGTCCGCCTTTGCAAGTTTCGTGATGATGGGCGGCAACCAGAACGAGGCCGTTGTTGTGCCGTCGGGCAATGACTCTTTGCAGACCTTTGGGGTACAGGGCCGCTTAGTGGAATGGGACTTTGAAGGACTGAAGGATGTATTGCAGATGTCTCCGGAGAGCACAGTGATGGCATACTGGATCAACCTGAATGCATCGCAGAATCTGACGGATGCCGGAGCGGCAGCTCTGCCGCAGTCCCTGGGCATGAGCTACGGAAGCCAGCTTTACAGCACCAAGATTGAAAAGCTGGCCAATGTCCATTTCAATGGCACCTGGACGGAGTTTCACTTGATTAAGCCCTACCCTCTGGGCTACAATGGCCTGGTAATACCCTATCAGGATTACATGATGATTCCGGCAGGAACCGATTATGTAACAGTCCTCGGAAAGCCGGCCCTCTTCGGAACGCAGGATTCCGTGCGCCAGGTCATAGATGTGATCACAGGAGGCCCGTCCGCGGAGGGCTTCACTCTAATTGATGACGGGCAAGCGGACCTGCAGGTGGCGGCTCTAGGCAGCGGCGGCGCGAGCATGCCCCTCTCCGGCGGATACAAAGAGTTTTACCTGAGTGCAAATGCCGCAAAAAGCCGGGATCAGGGCTTTTCTCTGACGGCCCGGTATCTGCAGCCTCAGGCGAGTGTGTCCAGCAAGCTCGGGGAAATCGCCGCGAAAGACAATCTCAGCTATTCCACGAAAGGTTCCGTTGTAGAAATATCAGGACTTGTGGCCCGGGAAAATCTGAAGAATGTGCTGACGGCTCTCCTCGGGCCGTAGCGCAACCTTTTTACATATGGAGCTAATGGCTGATCTAATCTGAACCGTCTAATGCGTTTAGGCGTTTTTGCGATGAATGATGATGGGCAAGCTGCCCGGAAGGAGATTAAATTATGGCACGACCAATATTCGTAAGGTTTGATGTTCCAGCAGAGCTGGCCACTATGTCTCTTGAGGCCCTCGAACTGGCTCGCGATACAGGGAGAATAAAAAAGGGCACCAATGAGGCCACCAAGGCCATTGAGCGCGGTGTGGCTCGCCTGGTTATTGTCGGCGAAGATGTTGTACCTCCTGAGATTGTGGCGCATATTCCAGCTCTTTGCGAAGAGAAGAAGACACCTTACATTTATGTCAAGAAGCAGAGCGAGCTTGGCGCTGCTGCAGGTCTGGGCGTAAAGAGTGCCGCTGCGGCAATCGTGGAGCCTGGAAAGGGAAAAGAGTTGCTTGATGAAATCGTCCAGAAAGTGGCCGCTTTAAAGTAGGTGATATCCGATGGAGGATGAGAACGGAGTACCGGCAGAGGTCATAGAGGTCATCGGCGTCACCGGCATGCATGGCGAGGCGACGCAGATCAAGTGCCGTATCCTGGAGGGCAACAACAAGGGCCGCATTATCACCAGGAACTGCATGGGACCTATTCGCATGGGCGATGTCCTGATGCTGCTGGAGACTGCAAGAGAGGCCAAGAAGCTTACCAGCAGGTGAAGGAAGATGGAAGCGAGAAAGTGTACATTCTGCAATAAGACCATCGAGCCGGGCACAGGCAAGCTTTATGCCAAAAAAGACGGCACGGTCTATTACTTCTGCTCAGCCAAGTGCGAGAATAACGTAGCCCTTGGCCGTGTAACGAGAAGAATCAAGTGGGCCAGAAAGGGGGCATAAGCCCTGGCGGAGTTGGAGAGAACCTTCGTCATGGTGAAGCCCGATGGAGTGGCGCGCGCCCTCATTGGCAAGATACTGCAGCGCATCGAGGAGAAGGGCTTCAAGATAGTGGCTATGAAGTTCGCCTTGATGCCGGTGGAGAAGGCCAAAGAGCACTACGCTGAGCACGTGGGCAAGAAGTTTTACCAGGACCTGGTGGATTTCATCACCTCCGGCCCTTCCGTCTCTATGGTAGTTGAGGGGCGGGGAGCTATTGCGGCCATGAGGAAGATGAACGGCGCTACCAATCCGGCGGATGCCGTCCCTGGAACTATTCGAGGGGATCTGGCCATTGAGACCGGACGAAATGTGGTGCACGGCTCGGATTCGGCAGCATCCGCGGCTCGCGAGATAGCGTTGCATTTCAGCTCAGGCGAACTGGTGGCCTACAAGCGAATAGATGAAGCATGGCTCTACGAGTGAGACCCTGGCAGAAAGCATTTCTGCCTCCTCTCATCGGAGCCTTTAAATTATTATGCAACAGAAGTCCAAAAAAGCCGGTAAAGCGAAGGGCGAAGAGTCCAACCTCAGAACACCCATAGTAGTGGTGATGGGGCATGTGGACCACGGCAAGACCTCTCTTTTGGATAAGATCAGGGGAACGGCTGTTGCCAAGGGTGAAGCCGGGCTCATTACCCAGCACATTGGAGCCACGGAGGTTCCGCTAAGCGTTGTCCAGGAGTTTTGTGGATCGCATTTCGGCAAAGAGATGCAGATTCCCGGTCTGCTGTTCATCGACACGCCTGGGCATCATGCTTTTACCTCTATGCGAAGTAGAGGCGGCTCGCTTGCTGATTTAGCCGTGCTGATTGTGGATGTAAACGAGGGCTTCCAGCCCCAGACCATCGAGTCGCTGGCAATTCTCAAGCGCTTTAAGACCCCATTTGTCGTCGCCGCCAACAAGATGGATCGCATCGGCGGCTGGCATCCCGTAGCCAACGCTCCCTTTGCCAAGAGCCTCAAGGCTCAAAATGAAAGAGTAACCGAGGTGCTGGATACAAGGATCTACGAGCTGGTGGGAGAGCTCTATAAGCGTGGATTTGATGGGGACAGGTATGATCGAATCCCCGACTTCACCAGAACGATTGGAATTGTGCCCATCAGCGCCATCACAGGGGAAGGGGTGCCCGATCTTCTCATGATATTGGTGGGCCTCGCGCAGAGATTTTTGAAGGAAAATTTGAAGCTGACTGCTACCGGTCCTGGTGTGGGCACTATCTTAGAGGTAAAAGAGGAGAAGGGTCTGGGCACGACTTTAGACGTCATACTCTACAACGGCGAATTCAACTCGGGCGATACGATAATTGTGGGCACGGCCCATGAGCCTATCGTCACAAAGATCAGAGCTCTGCTCAAGCCCAAACCTCTGACGGAGATCAGAAGCGAGGAGAGATTTCTGCCGGTAAAGCATGTGGCGGCTGCATCCGGAGTGAAGATAGCAGCACCCAAATTGGAGAACGCTCTGGCAGGATCAACCATTCGAGTGGTGACCTCCCTGGAAGAGGTGGAGGCCCTTTGCAAGGAGCTGAAATCGGAGCTTGAGGCGGTGCGAATTGACGCGGAGAGCGAGGGCGTGATCCTAAAAGCGGATACCATCGGCTCGTTGGAGGCGCTGGTGGGCGAGCTGAAGGCTAAGAGCATAGCCATCCACCATGCGGACGTTGGGGCCATTTCCCGAAGGGATGTGATCCGCGCTTCAGCCATCAAAGACCCACTGCTCTCCGTGATTTTAGCCTTTAATGTGGAAATCTTGCCCGATGCCATCAGCGAGATTCAGAAGACCAATGTGCCTGTTTTTTGCAGCGATATCATCTACACCATTCTGGAGAACTATGAGCAGTGGACGGAAGAGCAGAAGATGCGCATAGAGCAGGAGCGGCTTGAGGCGGTCATCCGCCCCGGGGCGGTGCGCCTCCTCCCCGACTGCGTCTTCCGCCAGTCCCGGCCGGCAATTGTTGGCGTGCAGATCATAGGCGGCGTGATCAGGACCCAGGTCAATTTGATGAGAGAGGACGGGGCCAATGTGGGCGAGATTAAGGGAATCCAGGCGCGCAATGAAAACGTCGGCTCCGCGACCGTCGGGCAGGAGGTGGCCATATCCATCGACGGCCCCACGGTAGGCCGCCAGATCCATGAGGGCGATATACTCTACGTCAACATTCCTGAGAAGCATGCTCGCATTGTGGAGCTGGAGCTGAAGCCGAAGCTGGCTGAGGACGAGCGCGAGGTGCTGGAGAATTTCCTGGAGATCAAGCGCAAGAAGGACCCCTTCTGGGGAAGGTAAATTTCGTATCCAAAAATCTATTTTTTGGATCTGACAATCAGCACAGGCCGCCGTCCCATCCTGGCCACATCGAAAGCTACGTTGCCAATGGTGGCTTGCTCCAGCCAGCCTTTGCCGTGAGAGCCCATGGCAATCAGGGAAACATTCTCATTTTCTGCCATGGATAGTATTCTATCAGCGACTCCACCCACGGAGGCAAAGGGAGTGGTTTCAACCTTGACCATGCCGCCTGAACCATAAGTTCTTGGCTCTCCGGCCGAGGCAGAGACTGCAATGGCCTTGGCATTAATTCCTGCCTTTGCCAGATCTGCCTTCATCTCCTCAAGCCTGGTCTGAGCCTTCCCCAAAGCAGCATCCACTTGGTACTGGTTTTCACCCTTAGCCACCACGTTTTGCAGCAATACATTATTTGTAAGCAACGACTTTTTTATCATATCAATGGCAGCATTTCCGGCGGGAGAGAAATCAGTAGGAGCCATGACTTTCTCGAATATGTGCGAGCAGAATTTGCCTATTTCCTCTTTGTCTGCGCCGCCAAGGGTCTTGTAGCGCATGATGAGAAGATCCTTATCGCCATAGCGGAGAACGCCGCTGGAGACGCTTCCCAAGAGCAGGCCCTGCCAGATGCTTCTTCCCCTCGCCCCCATCACTACGAGCGAGACATCCTCCTCTTTGGCTACACGCTCTATTACTGCGTGTTCCGGTGTCTCTTCCGCTATCTCCGCTCTTACCTTGACGCTCAAATTGGCTTTTTGCAGGGCCTTTTTGGAGGCCTCCATTTTATTTGCAGCTTGCTTGATCTCATCGCCGGGAGACCAGACCCTGGCCAGCGGATCTTTAGCTAGAACATGCAGGAGAACTATCTCTTTTACGCCGGGAATTTCTCCAACACAGTCAACTAATTTTTCTGCGTATTTGGAGAAATCCGTTGCTAATAAGATCTTCTCATACATAAACTCTCACCTAATTCTAAGTATATTATGAATAATAGTATTTAAAGATTGCATTTCAAAAAACGAAAAAAGAATTGACTTATGAAAATTTTATAAATTTATAATTACTGTCCGAATTTATTTTAAACATAATGCCTTGCAGCTCTTAGAGAGGCCCAGAGGGCTGCAGGAGTTAGGGGGCCCGGCATAGTCAGCGAGATTTTATTCGTCCAGCCATAGACTGTAGTGTGGCGCAAAACCTGAGCGATCTTTTTATAGCAATGGCCTCAATATACTTTCAGGTCTATGATTGAACGATATCCCATCCCATCTATTCATGACGCCTATCTCAAGACTCTGGACGCTGGAACAGGTTGCTTTCCAGCTTCCAGGATTCAGAAGGCTTTAGTCCTTGAACTGGGAGATCGAGACCTCTCTGAAGAAGGCGTTGGGTTCGGTCTGCCTGTGCTTAAACTTGGCCTCCAGCCCGTATTCCCCGGTTCGTGGAGGACCACCACCAGGGAGTATAATGGGCTTTGTTTGATCGAAGCGGATTTTGAGATGAATCTCAGATCCAGAATGCTCAGGAGAGGTAAAATAATTAACAATGGCTTATTCTGCCTGGCGTGGGAGAATCTTTCCAAGATACATAGGGAGTATCCTCAATTTAGAAAATGGATATCGATCTCATCCCAAACCATGAAAAAAAAATTGGATCTGAGGGAGGCTTTCTTTGAGAAGCATTCTCTTGGCTACGTAAGAGCATCCTACCTGATCCGCGACTCTAGAATTGATGTGGAACTCAGGTTCCCGAAAGTTGATGGTTGCACTGAGCTAATTGTTCTGAACGAGCAAGGAGCAAACTGGTTTGATATCTACCAAGATTCCGATGGTCTTATCCTAAAAAGAGAACGAATAGGTAGCTGGAACCGGATCAAAGCGACCTATGCATCTTTCAGAGACCAAGAGGATGGTCTGGCATTCACCTTAAAAAGAGTTGAAGGAGCGAGGATGTTCCGTGGAAGGGAACTGGTAACTGGCAGCCTGGCATGGTCCGGGCTGGCTTACGTACTGCCACCATTGACTGAAAAATTCGCTTATTCGATCGAGTTGAGCAGAACATGACACGGATTCTTCTTATCTATCCCTATTTCAAACCCAGATATGACCGGTCGTCATTTCGGTTCCCACCGCTGGGATTAGGATATTTGGCCTCAAGTCTCAAGGTCTGCGGATTCCACCCACAATTGCTGGATTGTACATTTCTCGATCGAGAAGAAGCCTGGCAGATAGCCGGGGAGTCAAGGGCCGATATCGTCGGGATTTACAGTATGGTATCCATGCTGGAAGATAGTCTGACCTTTGCCAGGCTCATGCGTAACCGTTGTGATCTCTTGGTGGCTGGCGGACCTCTTCCCTCCTGCTCTCTGGCTACATTTTTGGATGACTTTGACCTGGTGGTTGTGGGTGAAGGCGAACAGACGATTCAAGAGATAGTCAAAGCCTATGAGGCCGGCATGGACTTCAGTTCCATAAAAGGTCTGGAATATAGATATCAGACAGCTATTACTCGGACGCAAAAGAGGGAACTGCAGGGCGAGCTGGACAAGATACCTTTTCCTGCCAGGGATCTGTTCCAGAACCAGAAATACATCGATCATTGGAAGAAGAGATTCGGCTACTCTGCCACTACGGTTATAACCACACGGGGCTGTCCCTTTAGCTGTGAGTTCTGCAGTAATGCCGTCTTTGGGGTCACTTATCGAGAACGATCATCCGGCAATGTACTCAATGAGGTTGAGGGGGCTCTGGCTCTAGGTTATGACCGGATTCATTTCGCCGATGACGTATTTATCTTGAACAGAGGACGCATGATGCAGATCTGCGAGGAGATCCTGGCCCGCAAAATGGAGTTCAAATGGGAATGCCTGGGCAGGGTGGACTCGATAGATAAGGCCACAACAGATGCCATGAAGAAAGCCGGATGTGATAGAATCTTCTTTGGTATCGAATCAGGCGACGAGTCCATTCTGATGCTCATGAATAAGAGGATCTTGTTGGATCAGGCTCGTCGAGCGGTTGAGGCTGCCAGGGCAGCCGGGCTAAAGACAGGCGCCTTTTTCATCCTTTGCTATCCAGGAGAGACTAACGAGACCGTGCTTAAGACCATAAGATTTGCCACATCCCTTCCCCTCGATTATCTTTCTTTCACCATGCCGTACCCTTTACCTGGAACCAGGTTGTCGGAGCGAATCAAGAGCAAAGTTGTAAGCGAGTGGAAAGGCCAGAAAAGCCCGCTATCAGATCATTCATTGATCTTCGAAAGCGAATTTTCCGAAGCTAAGATAAGGTTCGCCATCCTCAAAGGTCAAATTCAATTCTCCTTTCAGAAGAGGCCTGATTCTCCAATAATTTTGGTAAAAAAACCTTTCGAAAAAGTGACTGACTTCCTTTTTAAGATTATGAAATAAAGTCAAGACTTTCCAGAGATTCCATACTTTATTCAAAAATAACACCCACAGCTTGCTGCTGGGGTGCGCCGCCGCCGTTTCACTCGGAAAATTATTATATAAAAATACTTAAATTTTAGACAGTCTGCTCTAGGGTGGTAGCATATACAAGTGTGCCTAGGCAGTGTCAATAAAAAATATTTTCATAGATGACTACATGTCAACGAGATTTCATGGGAGCGAGGCAGTACATGGCCCAACCCATATATTGGCGTTGGAACTGTAAATAATCATCCTGGTCAGTACGGAAATGCTTGAATACCTGTTCAAAGTCAGTGTGGGTGGGATTTTCTTCGAGCCAACGTATCAGTCCATACCAACCATCCGAAATGTACCTGTCCCAGTCGTCGTAGCTGGCACGAATGATGTATTCGAGTTCAAAGCCTTCATCCCGGGTAAATTGAGTTAGTTCCGTTTCTGTATGGGTTGTTGTCTGTTTTTGGGCGTATACCGGATGTACCTGATTGCTAAGCCAGTGGGTTTCACCGATACCAAGGCGTCCATTCTGATGAACAGCTCGCTTCAGTACCTGGAGTGTCTGCTGGCAGCCGCCAAAAATAAACGTTGACCCAATACATGTTGCGGCATCGAAAACCCCTTCTTCGAATACGTAATCAGCCCCATTGGAGCAAACGATTTCGATTCGGTCCGATAAACCTTCCGAAGCCAGTTTTTGCCTAGCCCTGTCGCAGAAATCCTCGGATATATCTATTCCAATACCAGTAATACCGAATTCCTCAGCCCAGAGAGTAAGGGGTCCGGCACAACCACAACCGAAGTCAATGACCCGGTTTCCTTTTTTCAATTTGAGTAATTTGCCAAGTTTGATGATCTTTTCAGGCGTGGAAGGGTTTAGTATCTCCATATAGCGGTGTGAGATGCTCATAATGTCAAGGAATTCCATAATTCAAGCCTCCTTCTGGAAATGGTAACTTGATTAATAAAGGTGTTGGGGGACCTAATGCTAATCTCGTTGATAATGTGGTGATGACAGCCTCAAATTTTTACCCAATTATAAACATCTTAGACTTCTGCTTGAAAAGAAGCAAGTAGTTCTAGGCCATAATACTAACATTGCATATACATTGGCACGACGACCACGTACGCTTAAAAGTAATGAGGTCTTCCTTTTCTCATCCGAAATCAATATCGGAAGCCGAGTTTTTATTAACCTGGTCAATTGATCAAAAAAGGGTTGCCAAAATTTGAGCGTGAATTTGCAATATATGTTGATTTTTAAACGCAATACCCCGCAGCTTGCTGCGCGGGTGCGCCGCCGTTTCACTGTCTGGCCAGTTGGGCGGAGGCAAAAATTATTAATACCAATGACGAAAACCAGGGAGTCCCTAATTATAAGGGCCAAAGGTGTTTGAAATCGCGCTGGATGAGATCATAATTCCGCTGCTGGCCGTCGGGCTGGCCGAGATGGGCGACAAGACTCAGCTCTCCATCCTGCTGCTCTCTTCTCGGACCCGAGAATACTTCCGCCTTCTCCTGGGAGTGATGCTGGCCTTTCTGCTGGCGGATGGGATTGCCATACTGGTAGGCTCCTGGGTGACGAGTGTCATTCCCGTACATCTGGTAAAGCTCGTCTCCGGATTAGTGTTTATCCTCTTTGGGATATTGATACTGAAAGGTGGTCAGGATGATGAGGTGGAGAGCAACCTCTCCGCAAAGAGGGCCTTTGTATCGGGCTTCTCTATGATCTTCCTCTCTGAATGGGGAGACAAGACTCAGATCGCTTCCGCCCTCTTTGCCACTGAGTACAATCCGATAATGGTTTTCATAGGCGTCATGATCGCGCTTTTGCTTCTATCCATCATGGCCGTTTTCCTGGGCAAGTATCTCTCCAGCAGGATCGATCGCAGGATGATCACCAGAGTTGCATGTGTTGTGTTCTTGCTTATCGGCCTGTCCTTACTGCTCTCTGCCTTCGCATCGTCTGGCTGACGTTTTGGTTGTCGCCTAATGCGTGCGATCATGGTTGCCGGGCTTCGCGCCCTTCGCGGCTTCGCGCGAGATCCAGGGTAAGATCGACAGGTAGTGTGTCGAATTTTCTGGAAATTTCTACCCCCTTATCCGTATCCATATCCCCCCACTCCTCGATTCATGGATAGATACTTTGGTTCCTAGCTGTATCGAGTGGGTGAAACTTTGGTTCTGTTATCTCTGTGTCTCTGCGCCTCTGTGGTTTTGTTGGAGATGCTAGCGATAATTAAACTCGCGGTTGTGGGAATCTAACCACAGAGACACAGAGCTTGCCCACACTAAATAGCGAATAGCACCAGGCGAAAAGACACAAAAAAGGTTTTGGTGACACTTCCCACCAATGAATAGGCAGATCAACTCTCTTGTCTTGATCGATAAGGTAATCTTCTAGAAGTTCAAACATAACATTACAAAAAAGAGAGAACACTATCGAAAGAAACACAGTTGGAAAATGAAGAAGGCCCACAATGAATAGCAAGGACAACCGAAATGGATATAGAATAGAGATTTTGCTGGTAGAAGATAACCCTGCTGATGCGCGTCTGACCGAGCTGGCGCTCAGAGACGAGAAAATACTCATCACGCTTAGCATTGCCAGAGATGGAGTGGATGCGCTGGCCTTTTTGCGCAAAGAGGGAATTCATGCCCAGGCCAAGAGCCCCGACTTCATCTTACTCGACCTTAATCTGCCCAAAAAAGACGGCCGCGAGGTACTTATGGAGATGAAGAATGATGTGAAGCTCAAACACATTCCTGTGGCGATCTTGACCACCTCTGATGCCGAGAGCGACATTTTGTACTCTTACAGTATGCAAGCCAATTGCTATCTGGTCAAACCGCTGGAGCTGGACCGGTTCGTGGAAATGATGAACTCCATAAAAAGATTCTGGTTCGAGACGGCCAGATTGCCTCGGAGGGATGAGATAAGTGAGCAGGAATACCATTAAAATTCTTTTAATAGAAGATAATGAGGTAGATGCAAGGCTGATCCGGGAGTATTTACTGGATGCCTCCCGCAAGGAGAATGGCGTTTCCTCTGCAATGTTCGATTTGACCTGGAAAAACAGCCTTTCTTCGGGGCTTGAATTTCTGACCCAGGAAGATGTGGACGCCGTGCTCCTGGATTTGAATCTGCCCGACAGCTTTGGTTTGGAGACGTTCTCCAAAATTCATAAAAAGAAGGCAAAAATTCCCATACTGATATTAACCGGCCTTAGCGACAGAGAGCTGGCCATGAAAGCGGTTCGGGAAGGCGCAGGGGACTATCTGTTGAAAGGAGAAGTGGACGGCATACTGCTCAGCCGTTCCATCAGCTATGCCATCGAGCGCAAAAAGTCCGAGGAAGAGCTTCGCTTAGCCCAGAACAATCTAGAGAAGAAGGTTCACGAGAGGACCATAGAATTGAAAGAGAGGTATGATGAGATTGAACAACTGGTCTATGCCATTTCCCATGACCTCATTTTGCCCTTGGTGACCATCAAGGGGTTTCTCGGTTATCTCAAGAAGGATGTTGCGTCCGGCAGCCGGCAGAGGATTGAAATCGATATTGGTTTGATGGGGGATGCAGTTGAGAGGATGGAGGCCCTTTTGGTCAGGGCACTGGATATATCGAGCATAGGCAAGCTATCGAATACCAGAGAGAGGGTTCTCTATGGCGAGCTTGTCAAGGAGGCCTTGAGTCTGGCGGCAGATAAGATCAGATCCAGCGGAGCCAAGATCACAGTGGCGGATGATTTTCCCATGGTGAGCGTGGATCGGCCCAGGATTGTGGATGTCCTGGTGAATCTGATCGAGAATTGCATCAGGTATGCGAGCAATAATGGGCCGCTACAGATCGAAATAGGATATCAGGCCAACGGGGGCGAGACCGTTTTTTTTGTCAAGGATGACGGCCTTGGCATAGACCCGATAATGCAGAAAAATATATTCCGGCTATTTTACCGGGGCAGCGAGGCGGAAGATTCCCACGCGGGACTGGCCCTCTCCCGGAGGATTATCGAGGTTCATGGGGGAAGGATATGGATAGAATCGGTTGTGAACAAAGGCTGCGCTGTGTGCTTCACAATTCCTTAGATGCTCACTCTGCGGAAAGGGTTATAGTCAATTCAATGCGATAAATATGCCCCGATGCCAAAGGCTCATCATTCAGTGAAACCTCTTGCTCCAGGCCCACTTTCAGCGGCAGGGCCCCCGATAATGTGGCCGTGCCCTCTCTGAGAGGGATCTTTTCCGGGTTAGGAAGAGGAATCGCGATCGATCCTACTGCTTTGAGAGGAGAGATAATATGCTTGTCTGTGTAGGCAAGGCCAGTCCACTCAGTCATGTGTCCGGCTGTGAGGGAATTGTTATCTGTTACTATCAATTGCCAGGGGCCATCGGCTTTGACCTGTACCTGTATCTCCTTCTTGTTCGCAGGAGATGGAACCAGCTTCCAGATCGATTCATCACTTTCTTCTACTGAAATCTCCAGGACGGGATTCTCCACTGCCTCCGCCTTCAAAACCAAATCACCCAAGAGCGGTTGGCCCGGAGCGACATCCTCTCCTGGGATCAAAGCGATGGTAAGACTGAGGAGAAGACAACAGAGTGGGATTATATCTCGCATTCTCATTGAAGATGTCTTTGATGAGCAATATTATTTATACTATGTGCCAATATTTTTGCCATCGGTTTTGCCCTGCAAGCACTAAGGATTTGATAACAGTATTATGCTAAATTAGTAACTTAAAATACTGTTTTTAATAGATTCTTACCACCACTAAGGTTTCATCTCGTTTCTTCTCAATTTATATTCTTGCATGGAAAAGGGCAGGAGTAAGGAATGATGTAAAAAATCATATTCAGGAGAAAACTGTAATGAAAAATGTAATGCGCAATCTCTTAAAGCTCTTTGTTGTTCTGTTGACAATAAACGGAGCATTCATGGCGGTACAGGCATCGGATGCCAATCTACCAATCAACGCTCAATTGCCTGAGATCCTCAGCATCGAAGTTAAAACACCGAGTTTGACCTGGGATCTCGACCCGGCTCATAGCCCGCTTATCGATAATAGTATGACCATAGATAAGGGCGTATTTGTGAGCACCAATATGCTGAACTCTTGGGCTGTAAACGTCAAAGCAGATCCCAAGAAACTCAGCGACGGAACAAATACAGTGGCCGGCTTTATGACACTGAAACCAGGCACACCGGATTGGGGCAAAACATATGAGATCAACATGGAAAAGCCGGATACAATGTGGACGGCGGACAATAAGAGGGGTGTAGATAGAGTGGCTCTTGGTTTCTCTCAGCCGGTATCCTGGGAGGACGTGCCCAGCAAGGAATACAGAACCACACTCACATTCACAGCCGGATATGCCTAAACAGTTTCAACCTTCGGAAATGATTGTCGCGTGATTTTTGATAATCGCGCAATTATTCCCAAGACCCCGGGGGGTGCACCTTTCCCCCCTATTCTTTTTTACCTCCGACAAGATCTCCCACTAACTTCACCAAATCGTTTAAATATTGATAATCCCCACAATCCGTGGGAGGATTTGATATGAATTGCAATAGATGTTTAATCCTTAAATTAATTCTTATCCAGGCCCTTCTGGCACTTTCCATTTCATCCGTCACGGAAGGGCTGACAGTTAAGGGCGCAATTATCGAGATGAATGTAACGCCCGGCGAGCATATCAGCAAGGAGATCAAAGTGCAGACATCGAATAGCGACTCGCCTATGGACATTTTGATCGACGTAATGGGCTACGGCCAGTCCCCTCGGGGAGGAAGCAAAGAGATTCCCCCTGAAAAAGATACGAGCCCCTACACCGCCCGACCTTTCCTTAATGTCACCCCCGCCGGCGTCCATATCGATCCCGGCCAGCAGGAAAGTGTGATGCTGACGGGAGATATCCCTCAGGATGTGGGGGCCGGGGGTAGATATGCCATAGTCAACATCCACAGCAAGCCGCAAGGTAAAGGCACAGTAGGAGTAAGCCTGGCCATCAATGTTCCGGTTCGTCTCACCATCGGCGGCACAGAGCAGATCCGGAAAGGGGAGATCACCGATATAAAGCTGGAGGAGCCGATTTCCGGCCGACAACAGAATGTGACTCTATCCTTTAAAAACACAGGGAACTATCACTACTTTGTCAAGGTGGATGCGTCCTTGACAGATAAAGATGGCATATTGCAGGCCACAGCATCTGCACCACTATCCTTTTCTTCAGTGATTCCAACCTCGACGAGGGCCATTGAATTCTCTTTCCTGCCAGTTACGGCTCTGAAAGCCGGCACCTACAAGGTAAATGCCGCGGCGAAACTGGAAGATGGAACTGTGCTGGCCGAAAAGGAGACAAGTTTCACTCTTTAGACCGGGGAAGCGGCCCTCAGGCGCTCTCGCGAGCTGAGTCGATTTTTTTGGGTTTTAATTTTTTTTCCCAATACCTGCAACAATCACCTAAGCCACTGATTATTGTTTCTGAATTATCTACCAAAAACTTTTAATATAGTTATCGCCCAAGATACTGATTAAAGCAAATAAGTATCTGGCCTAATACAATTTTGGGACGAATATGCAGAGGCATTGGTTTTTCGCGGTGATGAGCATAATGATCGGGCTGGCTCTGAGCTCTTTAGCAGGATTAGCCTATGCCGAGGGCAATACCATACAGATCAAAGGATGTGTCAAGCCCTCGGTAGAAGTCTCCATCTCCCAGGAGGAGTGCGTATGGGAGCTTTCTCCCACAGAGCCCGGAATCTATGCCAAAGACAGCAGTTTGCAAATCAGGTCAAATGCTCCATGGATCATCACCGTGAAGGAAGAGAATGCCACCGACGGGCATATGACGGAGTGGAACGGAAAATGCTACGGTAACAGGAAGCTCTCCATTCCCATGATGGTCAAGGCCGACCAGTCGGTCACCCTGCCCAACATGGATGAAAGTCCCATAAAGTCCGGCCTTCGAACGGGCTCCACACCTCAAGAGGTCGATTTTTCTTTTGTTCAGCAGGTAACAGAGAAAGATGCGATAGATAGCGGCAATAGGTACCGCATGGTTGTCACCTTTACCGGATCCCCTGCGGCGTAAAAAGTGGCTCTTCGCGATTTCCAATCTAGACGACTTCAGGAAGAGATGCATCAAAGAGACAATCATGACATGCACTCTCCGCGTTGTTGTAGTACTCGTCGATGTATTGCTCACAATCGAATCCTGTCCCATTTATCCCCATGCAGCCGGGCACTTTCCAAATACCGCTGAAAAATGACAGGGATTCGTTATCCTGTATCAGTCTCTTAGCAGGGCGAATGTACTGGAGACAGCAGGGCAGCCAGTCCAGAACGACAATGACGGAGGCCTCTGCAGTCACAATCTCCTTTCCGTATTTGCCAACGGCAATCACGCGGTTTTGGTAGGGGTATGAAGTATCCCTCAACCTGGCCCTCAGGTCGATGGTTTGCATCTGCCCAATGGAGAGCGATAGCAATGTCCAGCTCACATTTTGGCCAACGACGCTTGGCATGAGGCTTGAATTGACGAATATCATGCCGGCAGGCATGATGTCCATGACTTCTACCGGCCCGAGGGTCTTGTTGCCGTCGTTAGTTATGTTGATTCGGAACAGGACAGTGCTCTCATCCTGTTTCAAAGCCGTCTTTGTCAGGTTTAAGTGGGGGTAAAGGTATTTGGGGCCAAGTTGTATGCTGAGTGCATAGTCCAGCCTGAAGGTGCCGCTAAAGAATTGTTCCATCAGCAATTCTTCAGATCGCTTCGGACCGTTTTGAATTTTAAATTTCGTTGAAGCCGTGCCGGTCAAATTGCTGGTCACGGAAAGAGAGGACGGGCCCATTATCGCTTCCTTCTCGATTTGATCTGCCTGGCTGATCCTCTCGCTTATCGATGAATTGAATTTCGAGTCCTTCGTGCTCATGCCCTCATTCCATTTGCCTGCGTAATGATCTGTGGGGAATTGTGCCGCATCCAGCATCTTGTAAATGATGCCTCTGCCTATGACCTCGCTTGAATTATATGACCCGCTCCCATACTCGTAAGATCTCTGTTTTCCCTCTATCCTCTTGTCTGAGGATACGAACCCCATCCCGGAAGAATACTTGTCATAAATCCTATCAGATCCGTAGGATGTGAGAGACTGAGTGGTTTTGAAACTTCCCTGATACTCCTCGCTGATCTCACTGACATTCGATTTGTAGGATAACCTTGTCAGGCTCTTGTTGGATTCGTCTATGGATCTGTAAACCGTCTGGTTCTCATCCGCCTGAAGGTGAATACTCTCGTTAATTGAATCGGCATAAAGATGCGTCTTTGAGATGCTCTCATCTCTGACCTGGTTTTTGGCGTAGGTATGTTCATGCCAGGGAGAATTGAATGATAGATTTCTGCCTTTGAGCAGGCTGAGACTTATATCTGCGTGCTTCACATTTATCTGCTTATCCAGAATTATGCTGCGGTTGGTGTTGTTTAACGATATCGTCTGATCATTATGATAATATCCACTGCCGTGTTCGTCCATTCCTACTTCCGTTCCGATGTTGTCTCCGATTGCCACGCTATCGGAGCTGGAATCATTATACTGCACTTCATTATCCGGCCCTATGCCGTAAGAGCCTGTAATATTGACGTAGTTCGTTAGGAAATGCGGCTCTGTGTCCGTCGAGAGCCTACTACGAGTGTAGACATAACCTACTCCGCTTATGGACCCTCTCTCCTGAAATTTCATCTCAGGCCTCTTTCTTAGCCTCACCGTCAATGATATCGAATTATTGGTCCTGGCGGAAAGCTCCCCAATATCCCATTTGAGCAGGTTACCACCTAAGGAACTGGGTGATGGATCTGCAAATAAGAACTCCACATCGGGAAGCTTATCAAATATCTTTACATTTGTAGCCGGTTGATTCTGGCTGTTGCCATAAAATATGGTGTAATTTATCAGCTCCCCGGAAGAGTAGGATCTCTTCTCCGCCTTCTTGACGATGAAGAGGGAATGCATGACTTCGGTCTCAAGGATCTTGAAATTTCCTATGCTTTGATTGGACTCTACTCTATATAGATTATAGACTTTTTCTAATTTGCCATCAGTCAACTCCGCTTTTGGCTTGAGGCGGGTGGTGATTTCTATGGTCCTTTCATCTCCCGGCTCTAAATCTGAAACGTCCCAGTGGTATGACCGGCCAAGGATTCTGTTGGGAAGTGAACTGGAAAGAATGTAGTTTAGATTGGCATCGATGATATCTGTTACTGTTACATTTGTAGCTTTTTTTACGTCATTATTCTTCAGAGTAATAGTATACTGCAGATCGGGGCTACCTTGGCTGATCAACGTCTTAGAGGCCTCTTTTATTATGGTCAGAGATTTTGCATTCTTTATGGTCGTGGTGTTTTCTGCAGATGCATTTATGCGTTCGTTGCTGGATATATTGACCAAGTTTTTCAACATAGTTCCTTCCTGAGCCGAAGAATTGACCTGCACATAAACCAGCAGCTCTCCATGCGACCCGCTCTTCAATTCTCCCAGCGTCCATTGGTCGTCTGTCCCCATATCAGGTGGCGGGTCTGAAGATTCGAATTTTACAAGTTTGCGGTCATACGTCTCCTTGATCACAACACCATGCAGATCAGCGCCATCATTATTATATTTTATTTTATAAGTTAGCTGGTTGCCGGCTTCTACCGGCTTAGGGCGGCATTCTTTGATAACAAAGAGGCCGACGATCCTTATTGATGAGGAGGTGCTTTTCAGATAATAATTCAATCCACCGGCACCCGTCCTTCTCTGTGGATGGTCGCCGGGCGCGCTGGCCCAGGTAAGCTCTGCATCATTTTTTATTATATCTCCTACTTTGACACTATCCAGGATTTTTGCCGTGAAACTGAACAGAACTCTATTATTGGCACTCCAATCGCGGGCCAATTTGGCGAAATGAATCCGAAGGGTCTGACCCAATTCGAAAGTTGCCGAAGGTCCGGAGATGACTTTGAAGGACCCTGGAGAATAGGCCGTATTTAGGGGCAATACATCAAGGATGTCTACGTCGTAGGCTTCTGCGTGGCTGTTCGAGGAGTGAAAAATAGATATGGTGTAGGTGATAAATTCTCCGGCTCTGGCAGATGTCGGACTGGAACTTTTGACAATTTCTAGATCTGGTTCTACTATTCGGACAGCAGTCGATTCGGCAGATCCGGTTATGCGCATCCCCCTGCTGTCTTTTCCCACCAGATCGGCCTTGAGTGACCCAAGCACAACTCCATCCCGGTTGTCTATGGTATTTGCCGCAATGGCCTGAAAATAGATAGATAAGTCCCTATCTTCAGTGTTGTCCACTTTATCGAATTTCCAGGCAATTACAGCATCTCTGCTTCCATCATTGGGCGAGCTTATCGTCTCGGAGGTTATGTCGGTTGGCGTAGCGTACATATTTTTATCGTAGATCAATCCACGTGGAAGAGTTATGGCAATGGTCAGATCATAAAGAACTGATCGTGGGAGATCTATGCTCAACTTGTAGGGGTTAATATCGACCGCCAGGCTAGGATATACACTGACCAAGGAGCAACAATAACACAATATCAAAAGATTTGCTACCTGTTTCATTTCCAGATTCCATTCAATCCGGTCGCGAAAGGATTTCACTTCTCTGCCGGATCTTGGCCGAGTTCTTCCAGATTTGCCTGCAGAGCATCTCCGGCGGGAGTGGTTTTATAACCATTCTTTTCTTCATGCACAAGATCATGGCTGATCGACCAATCCAAGTATTCGCTGGCTTTCTGGAAATTAAGGTTCAATGCATATGCGATCCTCGTTTTTCTCATTTCCTTATTTTTGCATAGGGAAAGGAGATCACATATAATGTCCAATTTATCCCGTCTTGCCATTCTCATTCCTATGTAAAAGGCCGTGTGCCGAAATTTCTGTAAATTCACCCTGGCCCATGTATCCTTGCTCACCCTACTCACCTTCCATCGATAAATACTTTTTACCTGTAGCATCCTTTGCTACCTGGACGAGAGAATCTCTCGCATTCTGGCCGCAGCAGTGGTTCTCATAGGCTGCTGCCCTCATCTATGATCGGCAGGCACCCTTGTGGGCGGTGGACGGCTTCTCGCGCATTCTCCTGGAAGAGTTCCTATCAGAGCTTTCCCCGGATGCTCAGCACTACTTGAATCTGGTGCGAAGCAACGCCGTCTCATTCAAGTTCACCCGCAAGAAAGAGGGGTCACAGATCGAGATAGGTAATATTAATAATGAGGAAAAGACGACCTATTTCGCTAAAGACATCTGCATAGGCTTCGATATGCATTATTCAGGCAAGATCTTCGGGGTCTTTTCGCGCCCTATCCGGAGGGCGCATTTGGGCAGAGGCTGAGGTAAATAAACGTGCCACATTTTATTTCACCCTGGCTGGAGGCGAATCCTTATGAACAATGATAAGTCCATGAGCATGTCGGTCGAGATCTTATTGGGTAGAGGACAACTCCAGCGATGTGGAGCTGATACTGTTGGATCTGAAGCTTCCGCTGGTGGACCGGAAAGAAGTTCTGCGAAAGATCCGAGAAGATCCTCATACCCAAGAGATCCCCGTCGTCGTTCCCAACTCATCCAAAGAGGACCGGGATATTGTAGATAGCTACACTTAATGATGGGATTGACCATGACCCGCGCGCTCAAAGTCCTGATATTGGAGGATGTAGAATCCGATGCACAGCTGATGATTCATGAGTTGAAGCAGGCAGGCTTTATGCCGGATTGGATGCGCGTGGATACTGAGAACCAGTATCTAACTGCCCTCGGATCGGACCCGGATCTGATCCTGTCGGAT
This sequence comes from Methanothrix sp., assembly GCA_026394565.1. GTDB lineage: Archaea > Halobacteriota > Methanosarcinia > Methanotrichales > Methanotrichaceae > Methanothrix. The sequence continues at coordinate 34,312 of JAPKYA010000036.1, read as the reverse complement.
TACAATCTACCTCAGTTCGATGCCTTTCTGGCCCTGCAGCTTATGCAGATGCAGAAGCTGGATATACCATTTATAGTGATCAGTGGGGCCATAACTGAGGATGTGGCAGTTGAGTTCATGAAGCAAGGAGCCTCCGACTACCTGCTCAAGGACCGGATGGCACGGCTAGGTCAGGCAGTAGTCAGGGCTCTGGAGCAGAGAGGGCTGCGAGAGGAGAAAAGGAGGACTGAGGAGGCGCTGCGCAGAGAGTATGAGCGGCGCAAGGATCTAGAGGACATAGTAAACCGTAGTCCTATAGTCGTCTTACTTTGGCGCAATGAGGTGGGATGGCCGGTGGAGATGGTCTCAGAGAACGTAAATATATTCGGCTACTCTGCAGACGATTTCATCTCGGGAAGAATCCATTACGCGGACATCATACATCCCGACGACTTGAGGAGGATTGAGAATGAGGTCTGCCAACATACCGTCCAGGATGACGGCAAATTTGTCCAGAATTACCGGATAATTACTAAAGATGGTCAGATACGCTGGGTGGAGGATAGGACCACAGTTAGACAGAACCCTTCGGGAGAGATTACCCACTACCAAGACATCATTGTGGATGTAACCTCTCGTATGCAAGCGGAGGAGGCACTGCGACAAGAGAAAGAACTGGCCCATCTGTATCTTGATATTGTGGGGACAATAATTATCTCCATCAGTTCCGACCATACAGTAAGTCTGGTCAACCAGGCCGGTTGTCATTTGCTGGGATACCGTGAAGATGAGATTATAGGTATGAACTGGTTTAGCCGGTTTTTGCCGGAGCAGGTAAAGGAGGATGTTGAAGAGATATTTGATCTTTTAATGGCCGGGATTATTGATCCGGTCAGGTATGTAGAGGGCAAGGTATTGACCCGGGACGGCGAGGAGCGAATTGTTGCCTGGCATAACACCATTTTAAGAGACGAGGCAGGAAATATAACAGGTACCCTTTCTTCCGGCGATGATATCACCGAGAGCAAGAGAGCAAAAGAAGAGCTGCAAAGCAGCCTGAGATTTCTGGAGATTCTGATCAACACCATTCCCAGTCCCATCTTTTACAAAGACCGACTGGGCCGCTACATTGGCTGCAATGAATCTTTTGCCCGCCAGATCATAGGTCTTTCTAAAGAGAGCATCATGGGCAAGTCGGTCTACGACCTAAGGGATGTCATCCCGGCCGACCTGGCAGATAGATATTGCGAGATGGATGAGAGGCTATTCCAGGAGAGGTCTGTCCAGGTGTTCGAGATGCCGGTGCAGTGCGCGGACGGAGTCCGGCGAGTTTTTCTATTTGCCAAAGCGACCTTCAATAATTATGCAGGCGATGTGGCGGGCATCGTGGGAGTGATGCAGGACATAACCGAGCGCAAGCGGATGGAAAAGGAGCTGTCCAGGAAAACGACGGACCTGACGCGCTCCAATCAAGATCTGGAGCATTTTGCCTATATCGCCTCTCATGATCTGCAAGAGCCGCTTCGCACAATAACCCGCTTTGTACAGCTTCTGCAGAAGCGTTATCAGGGAATGCTCGATCAGGATGCGGACGAGTTCATAGGCTTTATCGTCGGCGGAACGAAACGAATGCAGCAGCTCATTAACGATCTATTGACATATTCAAGGGTAAACACCAGGAGAGAGCCGCTGCGCCCCATGAAAATTGAGGATGCATTGCAGAGGGCTATGCAAGATCTCAGGTATGTTCTGGAGGAGTCCAGGGGCACGGTCACATATGAGGAAATGCCCTCAATCGTTGCTGATGAACAGCAAATGACTCAACTATTTCAAAATCTCATCGGGAATGCCCTGAAGTTCCATGGAGATGAAGCTCCTCATGTAGAGATATCAGCCATTATGAGCGGAAATGATTGGATTTTTTCCATTCGGGACAATGGCATCGGAATTGATTCCAAATACAAGGATCGCATATTTGAGATATTTCAACGTCTTCATACCCACGAGGAGTACTCGGGCACAGGCATTGGCCTGGCCATAGCTAAAAAGATAGTGGAACGACACGATGGTCACATCTGGGTTGAGTCCGAGCCTAGGAAAGGCTCCACATTCTATTTCACCATTCCCTGCAATACCCGATAGAAATTGAAGCGAAGGCGACCATCTGGAATGAAAGGAGAGGCTTTCATCGGGGCTTGGAGACAAATGCTCGGGCGTTCCATCAGTTACGCCATCGAGCAAAAATCAAGGATCACAGATATATCCTATTGCCGCCCTAAAGTGATGCAGCTATGTATGCAATCATCGCTTGCGGCATATTTGAAAAGGAGATCGAGGCGCTGCATAGAGAGCTGGACTTTCCCTTTGAGGCCCACTACCTGGGAGCAGGCCTGCATGTGGACTTCGATGACTTAAAAGGGGCTCTAGTGGCCGAGCTGGAAAAGTGCCGGGCGGATGGAAGCGAGGGCACGATAGTAGTATATGGCCAGTGCCATCCTAGGATTGAGGAGATCCTCAAGCCCTACCATGCTGCACTTATCGAGTGCCAGAACTGCGTGGATGCCTTCATCACCCGCAAAGGCATGGAGAAGAAGGCCAAGGATGGGCTTTTCTTCTACCTCTCCCCGGGCTGGCTGGATGCCTGGAAGGACATTTTCCGTCGCCTGAACTGGGGTCCGGAGGAGGCCAGGATGCAGATGGGCTCTTTTCGGGGGTCGGTCTACCTGGACACCCTGAAGGACGCGGCGGGGCGCGAGGAAGAGCTTTTGCAGTTCTTTGACTTCACTAACCTGCCCTTCACCATAATGCCCGTGGATCTGGGACACTTCAAATCCCTCATAGTCAAGGCAAAAGATTGCTTGGAGGATTGAGCTTGGACGAGCTGGAAGAGATAAAAAGGAAGAAAATGGAACAGATGATGAACAAATCCGCACAACCGTCGGCAGAGATGCCGGACAAGCCCGTTGTGGTAACGGACGCGACCATTGATGCCACAGTCAGCAAGTATCCTGTCTTCATCCTGGACTGCTGGGCGGAGTGGTGCGGACCCTGCCGCATGATCGGGCCGATTATCGAAGAGCTGGCCAGGGAGATGAAGGGCAAGGCCGTCTTCGGCAAGCTGAACGTCGACGAGAATATGCAAACTTCCAACAAGCACAGGATCTCGGCGATTCCCACTATGATGATCTTCAAGAACGGCAAGCTCATCGATAAACTGGTGGGCGCTTACCCCAAGCCGGCATTAGCCGCAAAAATTCAGAAGTTCCTTTGAAGGCCAGGCAAATAACCTTCAGAGATTTTTTTATTAAAGACATCCTGGGAGACCACAGAGAACAGCCCGCGCAGCTCCGGCAGGGGATAGCCGCGCAGCTCTTTTCCGCCCAGCAATATCCTTCCCGCTCCGCCCATTCCCACCAAAGCCACCGTAGAGCCCGCCGGTATCTCGAAGCTGAGGGTGCTTATGACCCGCGGCTCCTACAGGAGAATAGCGGAAGCTCACATCCTGAAGGGCTATGGATGGCTCGATAGGCTCAACCGGCCCCGGCGGAGCCTCATCAGATTCTTCGCGTACCGCCGGCTGTTCATCCAAAAGAAGAAAGAGCCTCCGAGCAGCAGCTCGGGTCTGGGTGAGCTGCTTGGAGATCTCCACCACAGAAGTTATGGAGGCGAAGACGCTTGCTGCCAGGATCATGGAAATGGGCAGAAATTTGCGCAGGTGGGATAATCATAGCTGAAAATAGAAATTTCGCCCTCAGGGACGCCGAGGGCAACGAGATTGGCGTCTTTGCAGGAACAGCTCCCCGGCAAGCGGCCTTAAAGGCAGCCACCAGAGGATTCACAGATATAAGGCTCAGGGAGCGGGGAACCAAAAAGGTTCATGTTTTCCAGGGCAATAGAAAACAGATAAAGAAACCGAAGAAGGCCCCGGCCTGGATGCCCAAGAAGATCTGGAAGCCGACTGTAAAGAAGATCGGCGAAGAAAAGCTGGAGAAAATTTGAGGTTCAAGGAAAGCGGATAATTGCCGTGCCCAGTCCTTTTTTACCATCTTCAGCCTGGACTCATCTCTCTTTCCGGCTTCGCTCGCTCTCGTCCCCAATGCTTTCTCCAAAAATTGTATTGCTACTAAAGGCAAAAAGCATATTAACCAGTAATATCCTAACCCACAGGATGGCGACAGAAAGTCACTGACCTCCTTTACCGTCGTCTACCTGTCGTTGGGCTCCGGTCACTGCCAGACCGGACTCCTCTTCTGAAAAAACAAGATCATAAAGTTGGAAGCAGGAATGCTATGACCTCGCTGATGATCACAGATATCAGAAAAAGTTGCTTCGATAAAGGATTTGATCTGGTAACCGCAATATTTCTCAGCAGAGATGGTTATGATTCCAGCAGACTGAGATCTTTAGACGAGAGGAGCCTGTTGGTACTGGAAAGCGCCACCGCACAAGAGGAGATCCCAGCAATTGGCGTGCGCTGCGGGGATCAGTACATCCGCTTGAGGGCAAAGCCTGACCATGGGCTTATCGTGGGAGAAGAGATACAATTTGGTAAAGATTGAGATAAAAGGCCTTTCATTCAGTTATAGCAGCCACAAGATCCTCGAGGATGTCAATTTAGCAGTACATGACTCAGAAATTGTAAGCCTGGTGGGGCCCAACGGCTCGGGAAAGACAACGCTCATCAAGTGCATTGATCGTATTTTAAGGCCCAAAGGCTGCATCTTTCTGGACGGAAGAGACATCGAGAGCTTGAGCCGGCAGGAGATCGCCAGGGCCATCGGCTACGTTCCCCAGAGCAGCACCAGCTCCCTGTCCACAACCGTCTTCGATACGGTGCTCATGGGCAGAAAGCCTCACATAAGCTGGCAGGTCTCCGACGCCGACCTGGATAAGGTGGCCGGGATCCTGGAGCTTTTGCATCTGGAGGATCTGGCCATGAGGGACTTTTCCCAGCTTTCCGGGGGCCAGAGGCAAAAAGTGCTCATCGCTCGCGCTCTGGCCCAGGAGCCCGCCGTGCTCCTCTTAGACGAGCCGACCTCCAATCTGGACATGAGGCATCAACTGGAGGTGATGGAGATCGTCAGGGACATGGTGCATGAGAAGAAGATCTCCGCGGTGATGGCCATCCACGACCTCAATTTGGCCTCCCGGTTCTCGGACAAGCTGGCCATGCTGGTCAAGGGAAAGATCTATGCAAAGGGCCATCTAGGCCTGTTGCTCAGCGCTGAGAACATGGCTGCAGTCTTCGGAATTGAGGCCATGGTGATGAACGTCTCCGGCAGACCTTATATAGTGCCCATCCGCTCTTTTAATGGCGCGTCCAATGCAAAGATGGCCCTTTCTTCAGAGTTAAATAATCCGCTCCTGGTGTAGTTCATCAGTGGTATCGTTCGTCCGCCGGAGCGGCAAAGCTGGACGATTGTGATCTTATGAGTATCTACACCAATATATCTAAGGTCATAATATTAGTAATAATATTAACATGAATTATTAACAAATTAGAAAAAAGTATTATATAATCGGAAAAGCATACCAAAATTGGAGTGATAGATTGCATGAATCCTAAAATCGCGGTATCAATTCTGATGCTCCTCGCCCTGTCTTGGCCGTCAGTTGGAACGGATTATTTCTATCTGGGCAACGGAATCAGAGACCAGGTCATCAATCTGGATGCGGGTGCAAAGCTGCCCGGCCAGAACTATCAATTTACCAGGTCCGGTTTCGTGATGCCCAGCATGCCCCAGCCAATGGCCCTGAGCCCTAATATGATGATAAAGGCTGGCGCGGCCAGGGACGAGTCCGTATCTGCCAGAGACGAAATAAAAACCATGTATAACGAGACAAAATCGTTGCTGGACAAGACGGATGAGAAAGAGCAAAATATCCAATCCCTGCTGAAAAGAGCCGAATCAGGAACCGAGGCTTCGGCCACAAACGCCGCCCAGGCAGGAGTCTTTTTCAATAAGACCGATGAGGCCTACGGAAAGACGCTGGCCCTTTCTACTGAGGTAGAAGGAAATGTGAACCGGATGAAATCCATGTTGGGGGAAGCAAGAGGCTATGCGGATTCGTCTGCAGAAAGCGCCGGCCAGGCGAGCGAAAGCCAAAACCGCACTTATCTATTGCATAATGAGACGGCAGTCATTTTCAGCCAATCCTCGGCTGTTTACAATAACATGACGCTTCTGGCAAAGGAGATTCAAGCCAATTCGGATAATATATTTTGACTTCGCGGCTTCGCGTCTTCGCGTGAAAAGGAATCTCGCGCGAAGCCGCGAAGGCGCGAAGGAGCGAAGAACAATCAGACGTTCACAACGACTCTTTTTTTATCCTCTCACATTCATGGCTTTATTTGAGCCTCGCTGTAGCAGGGTGATCTACATGATGCTGGCCTCGCTCATAACGGCCAGCATCATCTGCTTCACGGGAACCATCATCTAGTATTACCAAAAAGCTTATTATTATGATTAAGTAACTACTACTTACGTCAGGTCGATCCGATACACTCCATCTGAGGCATCAGGCTTGCTCCTTTCTGAAGCGGTCATTTATCCTTAATCGAGAAAACGCTTGCCTGATCCGAAAGCTCATTGTAAGATCGACCTGACTTAAACTCTGGGCGCATAGTCATATTTTTCAGGGATCTCATGATTCTTAAGATGGCTTATTGATGCTGTTTCGATCTCATGGGCCCATATCAATAGCAATACTATCGAAAAGTTTATTACTTAGTAATATCAATATTGAATAAATCACATAACAGGAGTTTGCATGATGTCCGAAGCAGATAAATCATCAATCAGCAGGGTAGTGGTCTCAGATGCAGCTGTACCCTTCATTGCCCGTGGAGGAATGCTGTTCTCGGGACAGGTTATAGCTTCAGATCCGGGAATTGAGAATGGAGAGGAAGTCATCCTGGTAGATAGAAAAAATAATCCGCTCAGGAGGGTCCAGATTTATTATTGAGCCAGAGGAAATGAACAAAAAAAAAAACAAGACATATTGACAAATCCAGATGGATTTGCTGCGCCATTAGGAACAATCCTGGCATTGATTCCTAGCTGTTCGCCTCAGGGATCAACTGCCCGGATCACCTCTTCAAACTAAAATTTTTCGAAAGTTGTTTCGGCATTAATGGCAGCACTTGTGTCCGTGCTTGTGCTCTGCGTCGTGGATGTGCTCATGGACGTGCTCTTTTCCATCGTGAGCGTGTGCGTGTGCGTGCTTATTATCATCATGGCAACACATTTAGATTCACCTCCATTTCATTGTTGATAGCAATTAATTACATGGATCCGATATATAATCCTTTTTGTGGACTTTTTAAAGGATGGACATAACTTTTGTAAAAGAGAATAGCTGCTATTTGTAGCACCATTCTTGCGATTATGCATAAATCTTCTGTTTCAATTATGTTATTAGGATATATCTTGCTTTAGGAAACTATATTAGTAGGACGGATAATTGATAAGCTAGATGCGTCATAATGATTTCCGGGAGAAAGACGCTGCCAGATAAGAGAATATGTCGATCTCCTATCGAACCTGCTGCATTGTGATTTAGTGGCGAGATTCCCTCGCGCATGTAATCAATAGAGTGCTCAATTTTCTTCAATGTAGATGCCTATGTTGTATAAATAAAGCCATTTTACTCTATTAGAGACAAATCAAAATATAGATATGAACGCATCAGAATTGCGATTTCCAGTATTTAAGTAGCAACTCTCGGTCCTGGTTTAACCAAAAATTAAAAACGGCAGGTAAACGGCAAACGCTAATCTTCCAAGCTGCAAAGCTGACAGCTATGGTGCCATTTTGGCTCTGCCACGAACTGGACTGGATTCCCGACATTGCGAATGCCCGCATTCATCTCCTGGATGAACTTTGGCGTCTCTGCGGGCTGCATGCTCGCAGGCTTGATCCTTCCCACCTCGCGGCCATGAACGCCGAAGCGCCCATCAGTTTTGTCAATAGCCACGATGGCGTATTCCGGCATGTCCTCACATTCACCATCGCTCAGGTAGAGCAGTTTCTCGTGATAAAAGCTGCAGCAAAGAGGCCATTTGTGGTTGAACATCGCGTCCATCAGTTCATCTTTGCTGTCAATCCTCGTGAAGAAAAATGCTCTATCGACATGATTCATCAAATTCACCTTCCTGATTCCTCTAATTATGTTCTTCTTCCTCGCCATGCTCATGTTTATGCTTTATTTCGTGTCCATGTTCATGTGCATGGGCTTTATCCTCATGCTCATGCTCGTGCTCATGTTTAATCTCGTGTTCGTGTTCATGTTCGTGCTTCTCTGCCATTTATGCCACCTTCCTTGGCTTGATAGTCAATATCATTGTGCTCAAAGACTCATTTGACTACACAATAACATATTACTGTTATGTTCTAAATACTTTTCTACTAAAAGTCTCCCAAAGTAATACTAATAATGAAATTCTTAGTCCGATTGACTTTAGTCCGGCTTTCCAGCAACAATCGGACTGGTGGACTCGCGCTCGGACTTTAAGTCAGATGTTGAGGGTGGTGCTCTTTTTCTTTTCCATGGGCATGGAGGTGCTCATGAACCGTCTTTCCGTGAATATGCATGTGCTCGTGAATGAGGTTGACGCTAAGGAGGAGTGCCATGTCATCCAGTACTTTGACCGTATCTCCGTCGACTTTAACACCGTGATCTTCACCCATGACTACGGCCCTCTTGCTGATCTGCTCGATGGTTTCCAGGTCATGTGTGGCAGTGATCACAGTCTTCCCCGACCTTCCCAGCTCCTGCAAGAACTCAACCAGCCAGAGCTGCGTCCTGGGGTCTAATCCGGCCGTGGGCTCATCTAATAGGAGGACATCCGGGTTGTTGACCAGCACCGTAGCTATGCATACTTTCTTTTTCTCCCCACCGCTTAGGGTATGAGGCGATCGATCCCTGAGCTTTGTGATTTCCATTATCTCCAGAACGTCCTCAACTCTGTGTTTAACCTCCTCTGGTGGGACATCAAGCTGTAAGGGCCCAAAGGCGATCTCCTCGTAGACCGTAGGCGAGAAGAGCTGGACATCAGAGTTCTGAAAGACGAAGCCCACCTTCGTGCGGAAATAGGACCGGAACTTATTATCCTTTATGGCACCAAAAACATCCTCGGTTATCTGATTATCGAATGCATAAAATTCTCTTGAAGTCGGATAGATCAATCCATTCAGGATGGCCAACAGAGTTGATTTGCCGCTGCCGTTTGTGCCGATTATTGATACTTGTTCTCCACGATTTATCTTTAAGCTGATATCTTTCAGCGCATTTATCTTTCCCACGTATGAATATGAAATATTTCTTAAGTCGAAGATGGTATCCATGTTCTTACACCCGAATAAAATCCTGAGCGATCAACACAAGCAAGACGAGACGCAGGTCGCCACACGCATGGTAAATATGACTGCCAGGTTGACCCCCTGCTTGGTGATGAAAATACTATCAGGCAGCGAAAATGGTCCGATATGAGCTCCTGGTCCCAGATATGCCAACAAAATGAGTGGGTCACCGGGGAAGAAGATGTTGAAGACCATGGGCAGGGCGATTATGCCCGCAAAGATGGGAATCAAACTGCGTGCGGCCACCCCACCCTAAAGGGATGGGGTATGCTTCGGGCCGCACGCCCGCACGCCCGGTTTTATGGAATCCAGAAATCGTCGAGCTTTCGTTGACCAGATCCCATTGATCAGAATTATCGTAACCCGTTTTCGGTTCCCAGAGAGTCCTTGTTGGGGTATTCGTGACCCTCCGCACTCCCGATGTAATAAATTTAAGGGAGGAGATGTTGTTGGTATTCTCCTCCATAAGGCTATGCACATAGCTCTCCCTTCTGACGAAATCCCTCCATTCATCTGCCAACTGGCTCATTGCTTCTTCTCCACAGAGAGGAAATTGTCCACATTGAATATGCCGTAGAGCGGATCGGAATACCAGCCCTGCCAGGCCCTGTTATAGGGAGTCTCCGCTTTGCTCCAGTAAAGGGCAATGGCCGGCAGATTCTCTGCATAGTAGTCCTGCAGCTCGTAGGCGTAATCATGCAGCTGATCCTCGTTCGTGGCGGCGAGAATATCGTCGCACAGCTTGAGGAAGACGGGATCGTCAAGCACATGCAAAACTCCTTCGCCCGTCCTGCGAGAGTCGAAGTAGCCTGTACCCCAGTTGGCGTGCATGAGCATTCCCCAGGGTGTGGACCTGGTGATGGTCAGATCGTATTCGCCTGCATCCTTCTGCTTGATCCAGGTGCTCGAATCCACATTCTTAACTTCGCTGTCGATTCCGAGAAGCTTCAGGTATTCCTGCGTAAGCTCTTCGTCCGCTGGTATTCTGTTCTTGTGAGGAATGTAAGTTTGATGTCCTTGCCGTCTTTGCCCTCCACGATGCCGTTTCCATTGGAGTCCTTGTATCCGGCACCTTCAAGAATGCTCTTTGCCTTGGAGAGATTGTACTCAAGCCTGGCCGTCTCTTTGAAGTCCATCATGCTGGGCGGCACATAGCCGGCATTGGGAACCTGGCCGTATCCCAGAGCATCAAGCTTTAGAATTTCGCTGTAGTTGATGGCGCAGGAGATGGCCTCTCGGAAGCTCTTGTCGGACATGGTCTCCTTTTGCAGGTTCAGGGCCAGGGAAAGCACGTCCATATTGCTGAAGGTGTGAATCTCCAGTGAATCGAATTTGGGGGAAGCTCCCTTCCAATAGGGGTTCTTCCGGAAGTAAATCACGCCGGCACCAAGATCCGTCTTGGCGATGTAGAAGGGGCCAAAGCCCACATTCTCCCCTTCATTAATGTATTCCATGGGCTTTTCCACCTTCTCCCAGATGTGCCGGGCCAGGATGGGATAGGTGGCAAACTCCAGGTTCAGTCGGGAGTGGGGCTTGTTCAGCTTGAAGACCACAGCGCCGTCTTCCACGGAAATATTGTCCACAGTCTTCTTGATCCAGCCTGCTGTCGGGTAATTATCTGCCAGATAGCTAAAGGTGAACCGCACATCATCCGGCGTCAGCTTTTCTCCGTCGCTCCAGTACAGGTCGTCGTTGATGAAAAACTTCCAGATCTTTCCGTCTTCTGAGACCTCATAGCTTTTTGCCGTCAGGCCTACTACCTTTCCGTCAGATGCCATCTTCATCAAAGTCGGATTGGAGAGATGGGCAAAGACGCCCATGCTGCTGTCTCCCAGAATGCCAGCAGACTTGACCACATTGGGAGTACCGATCTTTAGAACCGTAGCGTTGGAATCCTCCACACCCTGACCCAATAGAAACTCTATGTGCAAGTATCCTGAAAAATTATTTATCCTCACCCCCAGAACCTCTTCGTCCTGGCATATTCCCTCTCCGCCTTCAGAATATCCCTGTAAAACTCCAGCTCATCCTTCTGCCTCTTTCCCACCACGCGCGCTGCCGTCTCCGGCCCCAGCCCCCGGCTGGCCAGGGCGATGGCGGCGGTCTTGCCATAGCTCAGAACCAGGTTGGCATTGCGGAAGACCCGCTTCGTTCTCCTTTTTTCCTCGGCGGTCTTCGTCTTCTCAGGCTTCTTGACAACCTTGATCTCCTCTTCCTCCCAGGGCTTGAGGGCCGCCACCATGCGTGAGCCGCATAAAGGACATTCGGGCTGCTCGGGCACCCGCTCGACCTGCCGCATGGACTTCCATTTCTTGCAATTAACGCAAAACAAGAGGACCCGATCGTTCATAATGCGATTCTTGAGCAGATCGATTACCGCGGCATCAGCATGCTCGGGCGAGGTGACGTCCCGGCCCCCACCCCGACCTGAGGTTCCGATGGGACTCAAGCTGCTGATAATGATCTCAATCGAGCCGTCCCGGACTCTCTCCAGGACCCACTTCGCCCGCACGATATCCAGCCGGTCGTGATAGATCTCCCGCAGTGCCTCCCGGTGCATAGGCGTGCCCTCGAAGACGGCCAGGAGTTTGGCCATGCTCACCCTCCGATAGTCCACATCTCGGGAGAAGGCCCCGAATTTGCGGGCCACGTGCACCATCTTCCAGCGCAAAAGTGTGGTGTTCTTGAGGGTCATCTCCAGTATGGGCTCCACATAGGTCGGATCAAGATCCAAGAGCAGCTTTCTGATCTCCTCGGCCAATAGGGGCCGGGGCAGGGTCAGCTCGATTCGGTAGGGATCGATCTGCAGGGCCACGCTGCTGCCGAATCGGGCGGAGAGGATGGAGGTGATGACCCGGCCCAATGTGTCGTTGGTCTTGTGGCCGAAGCAGGCGTTGATGATGGCTCCCTCTCCTCCGCTCTCCACCACGATGTGAGATTCATCGGGAACTGGCAGGTTTTTCTCCATCTGCTTGGCAATGAGACCGACCAGCTCCTCTGCCGCAACATCATCTACCGGGTACTTGCCCTGCAGCATGGCCACGGCCGACTCGCTTGCGTTGCTGCCCTCGCCTCTACTTTCGCATGCTTCGCTTTCCAGGATTTGCCGGATCTCTCGCCGTATGCTCCCTACCTCCTGGGCCACAGCGAATGGAACGGGAATCTCCTCTCCCGTCCAACTGGGAATCTCTCCGCTTCGATGGATGGGCACCACCTTGATCTCATCATCTCCAATCTCGGTGATCTCCCAGATCTCCCCCTTGGTGACGAAAGTGGCTCCCGGTTGGGCGAAGCTGATGACAAAGGCCTCGTCCAAGGTTCCAACAGATCTGCGGCCTACAATGTCGTAGACGTTGTACCTCTTCTCATCCGGGATCATGGAGAGGTTCTCGATGTAGTACTCCCTTGCCTTGCGGGTCCTCTGTAAAACGTCGCCGTCCAGCCGAACCAGCCTGTTCTCCTCCATTTGCGTGAGGACGTCATTCATCTCCTCCAATAGCAGATTCCGGAAGGGATAGGCTCTGGTGACGATTCTGTGCGCCTTTTCCAGGCCGATATCCCCAAAATCCATCTCCAGGCCCACAATCTGGTTGGCGAGCACATCTGTGGGCTTCTCGTGAATCTGGATGGCCTCCAGCTCGCCGCCCGCCGCCCCGCGGGCGATGGCGCAGCCTTCGGCCACGTCATCGGCACAGGTGGCGATGATGGTTCCGGATGAGATGAGGCCGATCTTGTGCCCGGCTCTGCCGACGCGCTGCAGCAGACGAGAGATGGCGCGCGGCGAGCTGTACTGAATGACATGGTCCACATCGCCGATGTCAATTCCCAGCTCCATAGAGGAGGTGCAGATCAGGCCGCGCAGTTCTCCTGACTTAAAAGCCTCTTCTGCTTCCACTCGCGTTTCTACGGAAAGGCTGCCGTGGTGCACGCCGATGGGCTCGCCAAGCTGGCGGAACCGGGAGCCCAGGACCTCCGCCGCCTGCCGGGTGTTGACGAAGATGAGGCACTTTTTTGTATGCACCATCTCCCGGATGAAGCGAATCTGCGCAGCGAGACGGGGATCGCACTCCAGGGTTCCGGCAAGCGCATAGTCTCCCTTTCGGGGGATGGGGCTGACCACCATAAAGTCGCTTGCCCTCTCCACATCTGTCTGGATAATTCTGAAGCTGCGTCCGGTTCCGACGAGCAGCCTGGCCACGGCCTGGGGCGAGCCGACTGTGGCGGAAAGTCCAATCCTTTGAAAGTCGCCCGCGATCTCTGTCAGCCTCTCTAGAAGCACGGCCAGTTGCGAGCCGCGCTTGGAGGAGGCCATCTCATGTATCTCATCCACCACAACGGTCTTGACGGTGGAGAGATTTTGGCGCAGGAGCTTGCCGGTCAGCATTATCTGAAGCGTCTCCGGGGTGGTGATCAGCAGGTCCGGCGGCTTCAAGGCCTGTTTTCTGCGATCCGCCTGGCTGGTGTCGCCATGCCTAACGGCTACGGTGATGTGAAGCATCTCCCCCCATTCGAGAAACCGGCGCAACATATCCCTATTCAGGGCACGAAGAGGCGTGATGTAGACGGCTTGCGTGCCCTTGCGTTCGCCGGAGAGAATCTTGTGGAAGATGGGCAGGCTGGCCGCTTCCGTCTTTCCCGTGCCGGTAGGTGCGATGAGCAGCACATTTTCTCCGGAGAGGATGGTAGGAATGGCTTCCTCTTGCGGCTGCGTCGGCTCGATGATATTCTCCTCTGCTAGCCTTGCCCTGATCTGGCCATGAAGCAGGCCGAAAGCGTTCACAATTATCTAATTTCTGAGCCAGGTATATGAAAACCTTGCGGCAAAAACGATATGAACCTCGTCGATGAACGATTAAATTTGTTGACCCGGATCAAGAATATTCTTTTATAATGGTAACTTGAAAGTTCACGATCAAAATGGACTATAAGTATGAAATTGGCGAGGGGTGATCATAATGGTTTTTGCCACTAGTAAAGATGATACGTGCAAAACTAAGGAATTTCTAAAGAATATGATATATCTATATTATGCATCTCGAGCTTTTCCTTTTAGCAATTATCTCTTAATTCTTTTTCCATTTTTATCAATTCTATTCGCCAGTGACCTTATGAAGTCAATTTGGGATGTATCATTAATAATACCATTTATTATTTCCATGACAGGCGGATTTATATATAATACAATTTGTGATTTGACGACAGACCCAAGAGAGAAAAATATCCTCGCGCAAGGCCTGTTACAAAAAAAGTCCGCAGAAAAATCGGTAGCAATATTAGTGCTGGCAACCATAATTAGTTCTATAATTTTATACAAATCGTTGGTCGCAATTATTCTCTTTTGGTTTATTTCATTAATGGCATATTTATACAGTGGATTGAAGATACGACTGAAGGAATCTCTTTTTGCCCCAATAATTGCATCTATAACCCTTTGGGTAGGTGCACCATTGGTATTATTGACAGAGTTTAATTATTTTAATAATATATCTATCAACTTGTTATTAGGATTATTTTTTATTTATATGGGTTATGAAATTCAACATACCATAAGGGATTATGAAAACGATCTGGCTTTTGATATTTGGACCTTTGCTGTAAGAGTGGGGAAAAAAAACGCAATAATAGTTGAGTACTTATCTTTAGCCGTAGGATATGTGTTTCTATTAGTCAGCCTCTATAACTACACCGGGTTTTTATTTACAAATAAATTAATTTTATTCTCGATAATATTTTTTATCTCTATCGCACAAACTGTAGCTTATGGATATAAGGTTCAATTTAATATAGAACGAAATTCAATATTCCCAATAATTCCCTATCATATTAATAAGATTTTTTTAATATTTTATGGATCTATAATTCTAAAGATCCCAGAAGCGATAATCCTATATTTGCTTTACTTCCATCTGTCGAATATATTATCTCTAAAATTTTTAAGCAATTTTTTCAATGATTATTTAGATGATAACCAAACGATAAAAATCCAGCATATCAAAGGGTGGTTTGATATCGAAAAACAAGATGATCTATCTTGCAGATGGATAGAAGATAATGCCTATCTTATGCTTACGCCAAAAAAGAATCAAATTGCAATATTAAAATTCAAAGCAAGAAGTTTTCATATTCCAAGAACATTGGAGATATCCTGTAATGGCCATTTTCTCCATAGCTCTTCTGTGCCTACGCATTTGACCGATATTAAGATCACTTTGGAGATTAATAGAGGAGCTAACTTGATTGGCTTTAAAGTGCCGAATGGGTGCCAAAGGCCTTGCGATATCGATGAACTAAAAAACTCAGATAGTAGATCTCTTGGCATAAATATTTGTGGATTGGATATATCCGTCTTGACCCACATGGAGAACGAAAAGGAAGAGCAATTTGATCAGGTCTGCGTATTTAAGGAAGGCTGGCATGAAATCGAGAATTTTGAGAGTCATCTCTCCAGATGGATGAAAGGAGAAGCACTCATTAAATTGATTTCAACTGGCGGCAAGATCTATGAAATATGTTTCGATGCCAAGAGCTTTTTCAGACCAAGAACATTAATAATTTATGATGGATTCCTTCAGATAAGACAGGTTTATGTGCCAACATATTTCATTTCTGTAAAAGTAATACTGGTTACAAAAAATGGGCTTAACGTCCTGAGGCTCAAGACGGAAGAGGGTGGAGAGAGGCCCTGTGACTTGCCGGGATTAAATAATAATGATAGCAGAGAGTTAAGCATTTTAATTAAAAATTTCAAAATAGAAATTAAGTGATATAAAGTGAATCGATTACCGAAACCGATGCTATTTCGGCGTGAAGGCCAGGCAATGAGCATTAGAATGTGTAGTAAATCCTTTTGGTCGAAATCCTTTTAATGATGGATAGATCTTACTTGTCCTATAGCCCGAAAGAATGAATTCAGGTTCTGGGATTATGCAGAGAATTGTAGAGATGGTTAACGAAAAGGGCAGTGATTCCGAGAGATCATTTCCTGGGGTGGAAATCCAGACAGAATTGCTATCAATAATGTTACAAGATGAGATAAAAAAAACAGAACTAAAGGAGAGAGAAATTAATGAATTAGAAAAGATGCTTGCCTCGACTCTTGAAAAATTGCAGGAGGAAAAAATTTACAATCAAGAACTTGAGGCCCAATTCAAGGATATGCAAATGAGTGCAACCTGGCAAATCCAGAATAAATTCCATCAAAAAATTATCGAGAGACTGCTTAAACAAGGAACCAGAAGACGGGCATCATATGATCAGATTATAAAAAATATAAGAATACTTATAAATGAAGGTGGTAGAGCTTTCTGCAATAGCGTTAAAGAATGTGTACTAAATAATAAATATATACCCATTAAAACTGTCAGGTCTTATGAAGAAAACATTGAAAATATGTGGAGAGATCGTCTTCTACTTAAACAAAAAGCGACCTTGGAGTTCAAAGCAACAGAGTGTCCTCTTCCAATTGTTGTGGGTTTCAATGTGATTAGATTTCATGTCAGAGAAGGGGCTGAGAGTCCCTGCTCTTTTCCAGAACTTAAAAATGAAGACTCTAGGCGTTTGAGCGTAGCAATAAAAAATATTATGATAATGAGCAAAGGATATCGGATTCCATTTGTAATGGGAAATAACTGTTATGATGCGGAGTATTTGAACGAGGAAGAAATTAAATGGATATCAAATGATGCCACTATTCTTGTGCATTCTGAGGAATCGACTTCTGCCATGCTCAGCTTTCGCTTATTGAGCTTTTATCGCCCCCGAACTTTAGAGCTATACTTGAAGGCCTCAGCCAATCGGGAGGCTAATACTGCCAGTAATATAAGGTTCGTACCACTTACAGAAATTAATTCAAAAATTGACAGAGAAATTATAGGAAGAGAGATCACATCAATAATTTATCATATTGGGACGGAGTTTTTTTAAATGGTTGATTTGATAACTATACTGATAGTAAATTATAATGGATGGGATTATCTAAAAAAATGTTTAAATTCAATATTTAAAGTCGATAAATGTGGTAATTTATTAGAAGTAATTATAATTAATAATTCGCCAACCGATAAATCCGCCCAACAAATTCAAGAGACCTTTCCCGAAGTAAATGTCATAGAGAATACTATAAATAATTATGCAAAAGCATTAAACTTGGGAGTTAGTATTTCTACTGGAAAATATATTGCTATTTTAAATAACGATACTATTGTTGAAAAGAATTGGCTAAAAGAGCTATTGAAAACGATTAATTCAGAGAAGGATATCGGGGCTGCTCAGAGTAAGATCTTGTTCAATGATGAAATAACTATTAATAGCGTCGGTGTGGAAGAAGTTGAGGATTTTTATTTCCGAGATATTGGATTCAACGAGAAAGACAATGGAAAGTACAATAAACCAGGAGAAATCAATTTTTTTACAGGAGGATCTGTCCTGCTCAAGCGAGAATGCATTGAGCAAGTGGGAAAATTCGATGAGGATTTCGTAATTTATATGGAAGATGTGGATTATAGTATAAGGTGTAAAGATCTTGGATGGAAGATATTTTATTCACCAGATAGTATAGTCTATCATAAATATCACGGAACGGCTTCCTCAAAATTGTGTGAATATTTTTGTTCAAGGAACAGACTTCTTCTTCTTGGAAAAAGATATCCTCATAAATTGCCAGAATCCATAAAGACTTCTCATTTATTTTTAAAAGGAGAAACGAGCGAGTTATGTCATTCATTATTGCAGGCGATCAGAAAACTTATAGATAATAATGAAACCGAAATCTCCTGTAAAGTCCTCAGGAAATTGGATACAGTCGTAAAGGACGTATTTGGGACACAAATTGCATTAAATTTCTTCACACAACTGGAGGTCGTTTTGGGGCTGCGAAAGATAAAAATAGGCATTTACGATCACGCCTTTCATTTCGCAGGTGGAGGCCAGAGATATGTAGCAAAAATAGCAGAAATTCTTCAAGACAACTACGACATAACTTATATAGCAAATAAAGAATGTACGCTGGAAAAATATAATGAATGGTTCGGCATAGACCTATCAAGATGCAAACTTAAAATAATAAAAATACCATTTTACGAGAAAAGGGATCTCTATTATATCGATGAAGGAAGAACAAATCACGAAAATATAAACCCATTTGATATTATAAGCTATGAAAGTAGAAATTATGATATATTTATAAATGCGAATATGCTGAGCAAAGTAAATCCGTTATCGTGTGAATCATTGTTTATCTGTCACTTTCCGGATCAGGATAAAAACCGCTTTTTTTCCGTAGATAAATATAATTATATAATAACAAATAGCGATTATACTACATTTTGGCTGAGACAAAAATGGGACATTGAGGCGAATTTACGACTATATCCACCCGTGGAAATGAATCATCAAGAGTCCGATCCGAAAAATAAGAAAAAGATAATATTATCTGTAGCCAGATTTGAGCCAGGTGGAAGCAAAAAACAGATAGAAATGGCAAATGCTTATTATGAGATTTGCCGGAAGAATAAGGATATAAGGGATAATTGGACGCTGGTATTGGCGGGAGGCTCTTCTGGAGATAACGATTACCTCAAAAAAGTCGCTCTAAGGATAAATTTCCTGGAAATAAAAAACATAAAGCTAATGCCCAATGTCGATATGGAAGAGTTAAAAAATTTATATAGAAGCGCTTCGATATTCTGGCATTTATGCGGCCTTAATGAGGTTGATCCACATCGTGTGGAGCACTTTGGCATGACCACTGTGGAGGCCATGCAAAACTATTGTGTCCCTGTTGTTATTGATGGTGGCGGACAAAAGGAGATTGTTGATCATGGTGTAAATGGTTTTAGATTCAATAGTATAGAGGAACTCAAAGCCTACACATTAAAAATAATAAATGATGATCGCTTGCGTGAAGATCTTTCTCTAAAAGCGTTCGAAAAAAGCCAAAAATTCTCCAGCGATATATTCAAAAATCAAATTATAGATTTTATTTCAAATATAGAGATGAAACTTAGAGCAGGGGAAGCTCTTGAGGTAAGATGATTATCTCTGTGGGCAGACCCAGGCGCGTAAGATCACCCTCGACCATAATTCGACGGTTGTCTTCCCTGTCCACAAGGGTCAAGCTCTTTAAATGCCACTCACCAGTCTCATTGTTTTGGGGAAGAAACATCTTTGCGCCGTAATATCCGTCCTTTGCCGTTCCCGAGGTGAGGTTCTGGGCAGAGAAGAGCGCGGCAGCTTCCTCTCCTCGCGGACCGGAAAATATCGCCTCTGCCGCCCAAACGCCCTGGTCGTCGATGAGGTGAGCTGTCAGATTGATGAGCGGGACCGAGGCGGCGGAGAGCTGCTGCGCCTCGATGGCGAAGCCCGCAACGCTCGGCGGCTGATCGTCTGCCAGGGGGCCCGCGCCGCCGCTTTGGGGCGGAGTCAGGGGATCGGCTGCGCCGGGAGAGGAAAAACATTCGCTGCTGCTTCCAATCTTTATGGTCTTGCCTATAGAGAACGAGCCTACCAGGTCCTCCACGCTCTTGCCGTAGGCGGAGGCAGGGGCTATTGCGGCGAGCAAGAGGAGAAGGGCTAAAGCTAGAATTCGAGTGTGCAAACTGCGTTCACCTTCAGTCCGGTTGGCTGGGGGAGACAAATATCTTTTGCTGGGTGAAAATCATTATGATAAAATCAGGTGACCAGTTCATCGCAGGCCGTTCCGGCGGAGTGGTGGGTGCCGTCGTCCCCTGGCGGGGCGCTTTTGCGGGCGTAGCCCCGGCGCACATCTTTCATGCCGCAGGCACGTACAGCCTGCGCGTGGCTGGGCTGGCCTGCCAGGTGGCTTACATGCCCAATGATGCCGACCTGGCCTTCTTTCCTATCATAGGAGCCTGCCGGCCGACATTGCTCGCCAAGCCCCGGCTGGGCGAATCTGAGCTGAAAAATTCCCAGCGCAGCATGCGCTGCCGCATCTCCGATACCTCCTGGTCCATTGCCTATGTCGTGCTGCCTTTGGGCAATCTTCCCGGGCCGGGTGATAGCGGCAGCCCCCTTATTCAGGATGGTCGCGTGGTGGGACTTCTGCTCTCGATCAACATGCACAACTGGAAAGGGATCGCCATCTCGGCAGAGATGATAATGCGGGAAATTCAGGTCTAAATTCCTGTCTGTCGTCTTTGCGTTGTCTCATCATCTTACCCAACATTTTATCAATAAGAAAGACCATTACTATTAATCATGGTGATAAAGGAAGGCATTCTCAAGGTCATAGGTGGCGAGCATGTAGCCGCCCTGGCTACTGTACAGGAAGGCAAGCCAGCTGTGAGGTTCTTGGCAATAGTTGGGATGGACGATCTAACCCTGATTGGAGCCACCATGAAAAGCTCTCGCAAGGTGGCTCAGATCAAGAAGAACCCGGCTGTAGCTCTCTCCATCTGGTCCGGCAAGAATTATTCCGATCCATTTGTAGTGATTCAAGGCGAGGCCAGCGTCCATGACGATCTGGAGACGAAAAAGAAGTTTTGGGACAAAAAGCTTGAGCCCTATTTCCAAAAGCCAGAGAATCCAGAATATGTAGTTCTCAAATTCGTCCCAAAGAGGATCGAGTATTATCATGATATGAACATGGAGGTCTGGGAAGAATAAACATTGATCCGTCTCTTGTCTCTGGCATGAGAAGAGCGTAGAGGAAGCCCTGAAAGCCGATGAGGCAGGCAATGCCGACATAGAGGTCTGCGTACCTATTGCCGAAAAGATGGCCCATATAATTCATAAGGGCCCATACGATGCAAGCGGGCCTTCTTACGAAAGGCTTTTTGCCTGGCTTGAGGAAAACGGCCTTAAGCTAACGGGGCCCATAAGAGAGGCTTACCTGAACGATCCCAGAGAGGTCGCGCCTGAGGAGATCCTGACCATCATCTATGCGCCCACCAGCTAACAGACTATTTATGGCCTCCGATAAATTTGATCCCGAGTCCCGACTGAACGATATCCGATCCATGTACCGGGGGGCAGATCCAGCCCATGATTTCTCGCATATCTGGAGAGTTTACAAAAATGCCAGGATCATTGGACAGGAGGAAGGCGCAGATATGCAGGTGCTACTGCTAGCCGCGCTGCTACATGATGTTGGATCGAAAAAAAAGCACAATTCGTTGCAGGGCGAGTCTGAGGGCTGGGGCAAAAGGGCAGTGGAGGCTTTCCTGGAGTCCATTGGGCTGGAAGAGGGGGCAAGAGAGAAGGTGCACTATGCCGTAGATGTGCACCGCTTTTCCGGAAAAATTGTTCCGGTTACTCTGGAGGCCAGGATACTTCAGGATGCCGACCGGCTGGATGCCCTGGGGGCCATCGGAATTGCCCGGGTCTTTCTCACGGGAGGAGCTTTAGGAAGAGAGCTTTACCATTCCAGCGATCCCTTCTGCCGGGCCAGGGAGCCGGATGACGGAGAATGGAATCTGGATCATTTCTACAAAAAGCTGCTCAAACTGGAATCGGGCATGCATACAGAGCGCGGAAAAAAGCTTGCCGCAGTAAGGACGGCGGTTTTGAGAAGATATATCCTGGACCTGGAAGAGGAGATCGGAAACCAAATATGAAAATGGAATACGTTTTGCATCCCCGCTCAGAGATCGATGCCAGGATAAAGAAGCTGCAAGATCGAATGGGCGAACTGACCGGTGCCATATTGTTTGAATCCACGGACCTGGGCTATTTTTCGGGCACGGCTCAGGAAGGTCTGATCTATATTCCCAGGGAAGGTCCGCCAATCCTCATGATCAAAAAGAGCCTGGAGAGGGCCAGACTGGAATCACCACTCTCCGTGCAGCCGCAAAGGAGCCACAAGTCCCTGAAAAAGGATCTGGATCTGCCAGCCGGGGCAAGAATCGGCCTGGAGCTGGATGTGCTTCCTTACAATAATTATGCCCGGCTAAAAAAGACTTTGGGCCAGGATGTCCAATTTTCCGATATCTCTGAGAATATCAAGCACATTCGCTCTGTGAAGTCCGATTTTGAGATAGGACTCATCCGCCAGGCGGCCAGGATTTTGGATGCGGGAATCGCAAGTGTTGCGGACCACCTTCGAGAGGGCATGCGCGAGATTGATCTGGCCGTAACGGTGGAGAGCACCATGAAGCTCCTGGGCCATCAGGGCAATGTGGCATTTAGAAGGTTCAATCAGGCTCTTCCCATGGGCCACCTCATGGCAGGTGCAAGTGCCGCAATGCCAAGCAACGTATCCTCTCCCACGGGTGGAAAGGGCATGTCCCTTTTCTTTGCCCAGGGACCTGGATTTGCCAGGATCAAGCATGGTGAACCTGTGCTGGTGGACTATGCCGGATGCTGCAACGGCTACCTTGCCGATGAGACGCGCATATTCTGCCTGGGAAAGCTTCCGGTCAAGCTGGAGAGGGCGCACCAGGCAGCCCTGCAAATCGAAGAGGCCATAGCCGGGCAGCTTCGCCCCGGCAAGAAGAGCCGCGAGATCTGGAGCCTCTCTGAGACCGAGGGCGCGAGAATGGGCTATCAGGATTTCCTGGGAGGCCCCCCCGAGAGCAAAGCCGGATTTGTAGGACATGGCGTGGGATTGCAGATAGATGAGTATCCGGTGATAGGTCCCGTGGACCATGAAATTGTGGAGAACATGACCGTTGCCGTGGAGCCGAAGATGATCTATCCAGGGGAAGGCGTGGTGGGAATTGAGGACACCTTCCTCGTCGGAGCGAGAGGGCCGGAGAGGCTGACTCGTCTGCCACAGGAGATCTGGCGGGTGTAGGAGATGTCCGGAAAACCGAATGCCGCCTTCCCCAACAAAATCTGGATTTTAGATCGCCTTCCTTTAAAGATCAGATCGCACGGCGGGACCGCAATAACGCTTACCTGCTTTACTGCCGCACCGGCATTAGATCGGCGCGGGTGTTGCTGCTCATGAGGTCTTTAGGATTCAGGGCAGCCTTGCAATCAGCATTTTGCCATATAAAATGCCCTTCACTTCGATGAAGCGATAACTAAGTAATGAACTCATAGTTAGAAAGACAAGCGTTAGCAGTAAGCAGGAAAAAAAGGCAAGGCCGGGGGAAGCTATGCCGGCATAGATGAAATTGTATGCGGGTTTCAAAAAATATATCAATAAAGGATGAAGCAAATAGACGCTGTAGCTGATCTTTCCATAAAATGTGGTTATCCCATTTACCAGCAATCTATTTGGATATAATGAAAGAGAGAGGCATAGTGTGCTGAAGGCTATCGCTTGCCAGTAACGCTCGCTAAGAGGAATAAAATAAAAAGATGGATTGAATATAACAATAAATAAAATAAAGAATGTAAGTATAAATAATAATATGGATATTGCCTTGCCATATGCATGGCTTATTTTGTGAATATAGTTTTTGTATATTAGATAGCAAATAATGCCTGTGGAAAAAACCGGCAGGAAGCTTGCTACGCTCATATATCCGCTCATAATCTCCTGGCTGAATGGAGGGAATTGGCCGAGAAGGTAGTGGACGATATCAGCAAAGGCCACAGTGCAAGCTAAGAAGATTAGCGATCTTGGAATGGTGTTAAAGCCCAAATAGATAAGGGGCAGGATAAGATAGAAAAGCATCTCTACCCCGATGGTCCAGCCGGTTGAGACAATGCTTTCAAAGTAAGGTGGGTAGAGATTAAATATAAAAGCAAAATTTGCTATAATTTCTGCATTGGAGGGAAATGTTTTAAGAATAAGGACGTCCTTAATCAAATAGATTATTATCATAATATAAAATAGTGGTGCTATTCTGAAGAATCGACGCATGTAGAATTTTTGAAATCGTTTCTCCTCATCTCTTTTATTGTCCAAAGAATAATAGAGCGTAAAAGAGCTGATGATAAAAAATAAAATTAAACTGGATCTTGCCAGAAGAATATGCTCTTCCAGTAGCGTAGGGAGACGTAAAAAGCTCAGGTGATAGACAACAATTGCGAGAGCCGCAATCCCGCGCAGGGAATCGATGAAATCCAACCTGCCCTTTTTGGTCCCCATGCTTAAATTTATCAAATCCCCCAAAGCTTAAATCAATTTTTCCCAAAAGCAATATGCAGAACTAGAATATAAAATTAACCTGCAGTAAAAATAATTTTTTCGGATGATTATCTGGTAGTATCGCTCAATCAAGCTCTTTCAGATACATCTCAATCCTGTCCAGCCCCTCGGCAATATTTTCCATGGAATTGGCATAGGAGAACCTGAGATATCCCTCCCCATTTTGCCCGAAGTCGATTCCCGGCGTCACACCCACGTGCGCTTTCTCCAGGAGGTCGAAGGCCAGCCGGTAAGAGTCGCCCGAGAACGCCCGGGCATTGGCAAAGACATAAAAGGCCCCCGTCGGCTCCACTGCGATGGAAAAGCCCAGCTCTCTCAAGCGTTTGATCATGAACTTTCGCCGCTGGTTGTAGATCCGCTTCATCTCCGCCACCTCTGATTCGGTCTCCTGTAAAGCGGCGATGCCCGCCCTCTGGGCCAGAGAGCCGGCGCAGATGAAGAAGTTCTGCTGCATCTTCTGGATGGGCCGGATGAACCTCTCCGGGGCGATGAGATAGCCCAGGCGATAGCCCGTCATGGCGTAGAGCTTGGAAAAACCGTTTAGGACAAAGGCGTGGTCGGAAAACTCCAGGATAGAGTGCTCCTGGCCTTCATAAACCAGGCCGTGATAGATCTCATCAGAGACGATGTAAGGCGAGCACTCTGCAATAGAGCGCAATGCGTTCTCGGAGAGCAAGCAGCCCGCCGGATTGGAGGGTGAGTTGATGAGAATGGCCTTTGTTTTTCTGCTGATCTTCTCACGGATCGCCTCCGGCCGGAACTGAAAGCCGTCCTTTTCATAGACCGGCACTTTCGCCGGGACGCCTCCCAAAAAATTTATGAAATTGGGATAGCAGGCATAGCACGGATCGGAGATTATTACCTCCTGACCCCTCTCCAGCAGCGCCGCAAAGACGAGCATCATGGCCGGGGATGTGCCTGAGGTCACTGCCACTTGTTCCGGCCTCACAGAAACTCCATAAGCCTCCAGATAGTGCCGGCAAATGGCCTCTCGTAGCTCCATATCGCCAAGACTATGAGTGTAGTGGGTGAGCCCCTCCTCCAGCGCCTGGCAGGTGGCCGCTTTGACCGCAGCGGGAACATCGAAGTCCGGCTCGCCCACCTCCAGATGGATGACATTTATTCCCAGGCGCTCCATCTCCCGCGCCTTTTCCAAGACCTCCATGGCAATGAAAGGGGCGATCTCATCTGCTCGCCTGGCGATCATTTTGCTCTTCCTGTGATCATTTAAATCTCTCTCGGAATTCCTGCCTGCAGCAAGCGGACCCAGCGGATCTATTATTATTATTAGCTGCAAAGCGATTCTACAATCCAGATTCCCATGCGACGAAAGGCAGAACGTTAGGACGTTAGCCACAGTTTGCTAATAATAGTCATCTCTGGGCGGGCTGAATGTATCCACCACCACAGATGCCTCTAAAGCTATTGCCGAGTGCAATACACCGGAGGGGGCGGAGTAGCTGTCCCCCGGTCCAAGATCGCAGCTCTTGCCGTCCACTGTAATGCGGATTTTTCCCAGGACCACATAGCCTGCCTGATCATGGGGGTGAGCGTGGGTGGGAATAACCACCCCCAAGTCCAGGTCAAACCGGCAAATCATAAGCTTCTCCTCGCTGACCAGGGTTCTACGAATCAGTCCGGGGGCCATCCGTACCGGTGTGGCTTGGGCATATGGAAAGAACATGGATTACTTAGCTTTTACCGCCTGCGGCCGACAGGCCTTCACATTCTCCAGCTCGCCTGCCTCTCCCAGGATGAATTTATCCACCATCTCTTTTGCCACTTCATCGGGATACTGCACAGGAGGATGCTTCATGGTATAAGCGGAGATGGCCAGAAGCGGCCCTCCTATCTTTCTGTCTTTGGCCAGCTTGCAGATCCTTATGGCGTCAATGGAGCTTCCACCACTGTTGGGCGAGTCCTCAACGGAGAGACGCAGCTCGAGATTGATGGGCACATCTCCAAAGACCCTGCCTTCCATTCTCAGGAAGCAGACCTTGTTGTCTTTTTGCCAGGGCACATAGTCGGATGGGCCGATGTGTATATCATCCTCGTTCAGGGGCACATCCAGGATGGACTGCACGGCCTCGGTCTTGGAGATCTTCTTGGATTTGAGCCTCTCCCGATTGAGCATATTCAGGAAATCAGTATTCCCGCCGATGTTAAGCTGGTAGGTCCTGTCCATGACACAGGCTCTGTCCTTGAAGAGCTGAGTGAGGGCGCGATGCACAATGGTGGCACCGATTTGAGATTTTATATCGTCACCAACAATTGGCACCCCCGCATCCTGGAATTTCCTGGCCCACTCCGGGTTGGAGGCAATGAAGACCGGCATGCAGTTAACAAAGCCAACGCCTGCATCTAAGGCAGCTTGCGCATAAAAGCGCGTGGCCTGTTCCGATCCTACCGGCATGTAATTTACCAGCACATCAGCGCGCGAGGCCAATAGCTCGCTTCTCACATCGCAGGGCTTGTCATCAGCTACGACAAATCTCTTGTCCTCAGGATAATTGAGCATATGAGGAGCAACGCCGTCTAAAACCGGCCCCATCTTGACCTCTACGTTTTTTCGGGGAACATCAGGATAGAACACCTTTGTGCAGTTGGGGGGCGCAAATATGGCCTGGCCTACGTCCTTGCCCACCTTTCGCGCATCTATGTCGAAGGCTGCCACCACATCGATATCGCCGGCTCTGTAACCACAGACATCATAATGCATAAGTCCGATGCATTCTTTTTCATCAGTATGTTTGTAATATTCGATCCCCTGAATCAGGGAACTTGCGCAGTTTCCCAAGCCCGCGATTGCCAACCTTATCTTTTTCAACCTCTTTTCCCCTCCTGGGTCAAATGAAGCTAGGAGACCTGAGTTCGGAGTCGCAGCTTCGTATAAATACAGGACATATATAACATTATAGGCCCATCTGCAATTTTCCCTGGCCCTTAGCCTAACCTTCTACAGTTGGCGCCAGCATGGGCCCGAGCATCCGGGAAAGCTGCTCTTCCAGCTTTGCCCTGCCATCTTCGCTATCCTCGTACTCTATTCTGTATGTCCTGGGAATATCCGTCAGGTATTTTGAGCCTTGCGGGTGAATCAGGATCGTTTCCTTTCCCAAGGTATGAGCAATGCCCAGGCCATACATAACCCCGCCGTCAGCTCCCGTGAGATCGGCAATGATCACTGCCGCGTGATTGAGTGAATGCCACATCTCACGCACGGCAGATTTACCGCACCTGATGTCTTCTGCCTCAACAATCGGCAGTTTGTTGGCCCGGCTCGCATTTAAAATGGCCGACTCATTTCCTCGCAGGTTCTCATCCTGGGGCAGGAGCAGAAAAAGCGTCCTTGCGCCTACCGGCTGGACTGCCTGTCCAAATATGGGCCGGGTGCGCATGAGGCTGAGCATCTTTTCCAGCCTTAGGAACTCCGAGTCGATATGCTCAGAGGCAATTTTCTGCATAGCCTCATGTCGCTCCTGGGTGCTTTGCTCTACCAATTCTGCCGGAAACTGGATGATAAAAGCATCCTCGAAGCCGAACTCCCACTGGGCGCTATTGGCCGCCTGCTGAGGCAGCAGAGCGATATCCGGCCGATAAAAATAGCTTGCGGTCCTGTTCGCCAACCGGAACGTTGCCAAGATGGAGAGGCTCTTTTTGTCCAGGATGGCTACCATGCTGCAGGGGAGCTGGCTTCTGGCAATGCCTCTTTGCAAATGCCTATCCTCGGTCATGGCGTCAACTATGGCCATGAACTCGTCTATCAGCGTATCTACCTTGGCAGAAAGCTCGGCCTCCATCTCACCGCTTCTATTCCGGGCTACGTCGTTAAGCATAAGCACACATCCAGATTCTTCCACATCCGCAAGGCATGATTTCCTCGACCATAATAGTTCCTGACCAACTCCCTCTCCCGGTAGCCGGCTTTTCTGTATAGCTCTACCACACCAGGCCGATCTATTGCGGCCTCAAGTCGGATCGCCTGGGCACCTAAGTGAGACAGCCTCTCCTCCAGAGCCGGGAGGAGCTTGCTGCCGATGCCTTTCCTGCGATAACCGGGGTGAACGTCCAGGGTATAGACCGCGCCTGCCTTTCCGCTGGCATATCCCATGATGAAGCCTAATACCTTCTTCTCCGGCTCAGAGGCCACCAGAGAAACCGCATAGTGTATCAGGTAGGCGAACATCTGGGGCGGAAAAGCGGTCTCCTCAGGGAAGCAGAGCCCCTCGATCTGCACGATCTGGGCCAGATCCCTGGGCACAGCACTCCGGATCTTCATTTCTTCTCTGGCACCTTACCTGAAACCTGTTTTAAGACATCCCCGTAGGCCCCGAAGACCTCAGGAATATCGATGGTGCCGATCACATCCACTACCCCTATGGCTGCAACGGCTCGGCCCTCTACTAATATGGGGGCGACGGACACAGGAATACCCCGATAAGCTCCCTCTTTCGGAGTGGTGCGAATGCTCTTGCCGGTTCGGATAACTTCTTCCAGGACAGGTCCGCTGTATTCATTATCCAGAACCTTTCCCTTCTCCACCCGAACCCCGGGAAATCTCGCAGAGCGCATTGTAACGGGAAGCCGGACGATCTCATTGAAGGCAAGGGCGATTGCAGCCAGATCCAGAGATCTGGCGTCCTCAGATATTACAAGTCTGGACATACTGTTGATATTGGGCCGCGATATCAAATAAATCTATTTAGTCCTTTTCTCTTGAGCAGCCTGGCCTGGAAGCCGTGATATTTCGCAAAGCCTTCTGCATCCTTCTGGCTCAAGGTCTGGGAGTCGAAGGAGACCATGTCCTGGGCATAGAGTGCGTCCGGTGACTGTCGGCCCACGGGGATGGCATTTCCACAGTAGAGCTTCATCTTTACAGAGCCGTTGACCCTCTTTTGGGACTGGTCCAGGAAGGCATTCAGGTCGGAGTAAAGCGGATCCTCCACCAGGCCCATATAGGCCAGCTCCGACCAGGCCTCATCCACCATGACCTTAAAGCGAAGCTCGGCCCGGGATAAGACCAGATGCTCGAGGTCCTTATGCGCCGTGAGGATAATAGTTGCCGCTGGATGCTCATAGTTCTCGCGCGCCTTCAGGCCCAGCACCCTGTCCTCCACCATATCCGTCCTGCCCACGCCGTGCTCGCCGCCCATCCGGTTGAGCAACTCAATCAGCTCTATGCCGCCCATTTGTACGCCATCCAGAGAGACGGGAACGCCCTGGACAAATCCGATCTCCACTATCTGCGTGCTCTTGCTTGCATCCGGCTTTTTGGTCCAGCCGTAGATCTCTTCGGGCGGCTCGAAGTAGGGGTCCTCCAGCTTGCCTCCCTCAATGGACCGCGACCAGATGTTCTCATCTATCGACCAGGGCTTGTCATGGGTTACAGCGACTTCAATGCCGTGCTCGCGCGCATAATCTATCTCCCATTCGCGGGCTAAGTCCAGCTCCCGCATGGGTGCGATGACCCGGCAGTCTGTGGCCCGGAAGATGGCCTCAAAGCGCAGCTGGTCGTTGCCGCGACCGGTGCATCCGTGCGCTAGGTTCTTTATGCCTTTTTGCCTGGCGATCTCGACTGCTTTGATGGCTATCAGCGGCCGGGCGATGGCCGTTCCCAGGACATATCCTTCGTAAGAGCCGTTGGCTTTAATGAGCGGATAGATGTAGTCCTTTACAAACTCCTCTCTTGCGTCTATGATGTAATGCTCGTCCGCCAGCTGCTCTGCTCTGCGATTTCCGCGCTCGATGTCTGAGCGCGGCTGGCCGACGTCCACCAGAACGGTGACTATTCTATCAAATCCATAGCGCTCTTTGAGGAGCGGAATACAAACAGATGTATCCAGGCCGCCGGAATAGGCCAGTACAACTTCAGACACTTCGCAACACCACTTTCGTACAAGAGGCCAGGGTCATTTAACCTTATCTCTTCATGAAGCGATAACTCTATAACTGCCACGAAAAAGTAGGAGCATAATGACCCAGCTTATCAAGACGGCCGCGCTATCTGTGGACTATGATCGGGATCTTCGAGCCCTGCAGGCAACTGGCGCTCTGGCACGAATGATCCAGCCGGTTTTGAAGATGATAAACCAGAGGCTGGCGGAGGAAAAGCCTGCTCAGGTCAGGCTGAAGGATATAGTTGCCAGCACATGGCTTCCGCCCATTCCCAGCGGCCCCTTCAAGAGGCTGCTGGTCAATGAGGCGCGGGCAGCGATAGGCCGGCCGGTGCCTCAGACTCTCTCCATAGAGGTTACAAGACGCTGCGGGGCAAAATGCGACCACTGCCTGATAAAGGAGGGCGAGGGAGAGCTCTCCCGCGAGGACATTTTGCGCACCATCGACCAGGCCCTGGAGATGGGGACCTGTATCGTCACCTTTACCGAAGGAGATCCCCTTTTGCGAGAGGATATCAACGAATTGATAAGGCACGTCGATCCTGAGAAGGCGGTGGTAAATCTCTTTACGCCGGGCCTGGATATGACCGTAGAGAAGGCAGTCAAGCTCAGAGAAGCCGGACTTTATAATCTTATCATCGGCATATACAGCACCAATCCTGAGGAGCACGATCTGGTGAGGGGCGTAGTTGGCGCTCATGCCAAGGCAATAGAAGCCGTAAATATCGCCCTTCAAACAGGACTGATGGTTACATTGTCCTGTCATATCAAGGCAGGGCAGGTGGACAGGATTTTGGATTTATACGATTTGGCCGCGGAACTGGGGGTGCAGGAGCTGTCCATCTGGGAGGGCATGCCCAAGACTCCTGAGGAAAAGCTGACACTCATTGAGAGAGAGAAGATCGTTGACATCTACAAGAAGATCAACTCCACGCCGGGCGGCCCGCGGCTTTTTGCCAATACCTATTTTGAGGGCCAATTGCTGGGCTGCATGGCTGGGAGAAGGTGGCTGCATGTGGCCGTTGACGGCAGCGTCAGAGCCTGTCCCTATTTGCAGGAAAGCTATGCCAATATCAAGGACTCATCCCTGAAAGATGCCTGGAAGGCTTTGCGTAGCTGTGGGCAGTTCGAGGGATTCGTCTGCCATTGCCCGGCCCAGGATATCTTCGGCTAAGGCATATTTTAATTTATTTTCCGATAGTAAAGCACCAAGGATATCCATCGCCTTTAGGCAGTGGGTAGTTTACGGAAAATTATTAGTAGAGATATGCGCTTATCAGATCTGAGGTAAGACATGGGTATCATCAGTAGCCTCAAGGAGAGCCTTGGGACCTGGATAAACAGGATATTTAAAAAAAAGAGGGCCAAGATCGGACTTTACGGCCCGCCTAATGCCGGAAAGACTACCCTGGCCAACAGGATTCTGCACGACTGGAGTGAGGGTGAGAGTTTTGGAGCGGCCTCACCCATTCCCCATGAGACCCGCAGGGCCATGAGAAAGGAGGGTGTGGTGATCAACGCCAACGGATCGAGCATCGAGCTGGATATAGTCGATACACCAGGCATGGCAACCAAGGTTGATTTCAAAGAGTTCATGGCCTTCGGCCTCTCCGAGGCGGAGTCTAAGAAGAGGGCTAAGGAGGCAACGGAAGGCGTTATTGAAGCCATCAAATGGCTGGATGACCTGGACGGCGTGCTCTTGGTTATGGACTCAACCGAGGACCCTTACACTCAGGTCAATGTGGTGGTGATTGGTAACATGGAAGCAAGGAAGCTCCCCCTTCTCATTGTGGCCAATAAGATGGATCTGCCCAATGCCTCGCCTGCCAGAATTAAGGCTGCCTTCCCCCAGCATGCCATGGTGCCGATCTCCGCTCTGGAAGGATCGAATATAGATAACCTTTATCAGGCGATAGCAGCTCATTTCGGGTGATCTTGATGAGAGAAGTGCATATGGACCTCATCTCCGGGGAGAAGCTGGAGAAAATGACCTCCATGGAGAAAATTCGGCTCATCCTGGACAAGGTCAAGAACGGCAAGATTGTGGTTTTGGAGTGCGGCCTGACTTCTGATGAGGAGGTGCGCCTCATCGAGATGACCATGACCGAGATTCGGATGGACGAGTTCTCTGGAATAGAGATCGAGAGCTACCCTTCCAAGAAGGAAGGATCGTTTTTGGACAAGATATTCGGCAGAGCTCTTAAGGGCAGGATGACGGTCATCGGCCCTGCCAACCAGCTACGCACCATTGAGAAGGACAAATATCAGATCAGCACCAAGGTCTCTGTGGGG
The DNA here is from genome assembly GCA_026394565.1 of Methanothrix sp. GTDB lineage: Archaea > Halobacteriota > Methanosarcinia > Methanotrichales > Methanotrichaceae > Methanothrix. The sequence goes on along the minus strand of JAPKYA010000036.1, from coordinate 1,730 downwards.
GACTAGATGCCTCATATCTGTACCCGCTGTAGCAATGTCTTCGATTCGGGAGAGGATATCCTGAAGGGATGCCCCAATTGCGGCTGGAAGAAGTTCATGTTTACGAAAAAGAAGCCGCGGGATGAGTTGGCGGCTTTGCAACAGCCGGAGCAGATCATAACTCGGGCTATGGGTGTAAGGGTGCCGCCCAGGAGAATGGAAAAAGAGTCGATGGCAATAGAACGGGAGTTGCCTGCTCTCCAAAAATCGGCTCCTGCTGCGGCATCTTCTCCACCGCTTTACAGTCCTGCTGAGAAAAAGCTCGAGGATAGCAAGCCGGAAGGCAAGGCTCTGGAGAGCATCAAGATAACGGCACCGGGCACCTACGAGCTGAATCTGCCGTCTCTATTCGAGAGGGATGAGCTGATAATGGCGGTAAAGGAAGGCACCTATTTTATAGATCTCACATCTGCCTTTAAAAAGAGCAAGAAGGATTGAGGGATTATCACTTTTCTATTCTGATCTCAATTCCTTTCCAGTCCTTGCCAACGCCTCGCAGAGACTCGGCCATGGCTACAGCCGCATTGCCGATGATCTCTTGCGTGAAGGCATTTAAATCAATGGCCCTTCCATCCACCTTTAGCGAAACATTCATTTTCTTCCTCTTTAGGCTCCGCCGAATATGGCAATGGGCGGGGTGTAGACTGAGGCATTGGCAGAAATTGCCTGGGGCAGGGTAAAGACAGAGCCAGCCTGGTTGGTTACATTGGCATTCTTAACGGCGAACATGGGTGTGATGGTAACCGGAGATGCACCCTTGATCATGGTCGCGGTCAAATCGAGCTGCGCTTTCTTTCCCAGAGTGCTGAGATCAAGCACATTGCTTTTCAGGTTGCCTCCCAAAGAGGTTGCGGCAATAGTCGGCATTGTGGGCGATAGCCTGGGCAGAGAAACCGGCTCTATGCTCGGTTTTTTGCCTAGCGTGCTCAAATCCAGAACATCCGCTGCGCTAGCCGTGACGGCAACGCTTGCCAGAAGAACTGTGACGACGAAGACTGTTAGAATCAACTTCATTCATGAACCTCCATTCTCTAAAGGGTACTCAATCAGACCCCTTTTCCAGGTACGTGAGCTTTAACCATTTATTCCTTTTGCTTATATCGAGGCCATTAGACTCATTACCAAAAATTCGCCAAATCCAACGAAAGTATATATAATAATTTATAAAAAATTTTAATACAAAAGTTGGTAAAGGTGTATCAAAAATATTACACAAATATATTAAATAACTAGTTATGCAACATGACTAGTCATATATTCGACAATGGCATTATGTTTTAGACATATAAGGCAAAGAAAATCTAAAATTGACTTAATTAAAAAGAAAAGATTTATATATAATGAATGCGGTTAGTAGATTGGGCGAAGAGCAATGGAAGATTGAAATGACGTATTCTTTCATTACCCCCGAGATCTTCGCCTTATTCCTTTAGCAAACTTGAGGTGAAGCAGCGGCTGCGCACCCGTGCAGCAATCTATGTGTATTTCATTTAAAAATTAAAAAAAAATCAAGCAGACTTAGTGAAGGCATTGAGTGCATTCGTGAATTTATTGCATGAGCCGCTTAAGCATGGGCTGGCAAAGGTTGGTGTCGGTGTTTTAATGATTGGCGCTTTAAGGCAGTCTCCTTCCTGGCATGGCGTCTTGGATTTAGCAGCATCCCGGAACAGTATTCTCCTGTTGATCTCAAA
>JAPKYA010000039.1 GCA_026394565.1 Methanothrix sp. | reverse complement strand
CAAATCCAGATACTCATTTACCAAAGCGATACTGAGCCCTGTAGCAAAGGCCACCTCTTGCGGAGCAAACTTGCCGCGCAACACTTTAACGCGGTTGTAATCCCTTAGATACCGATCCACAGATTCACCAGAATGATGAGTTAGTCTCGTGATTTCGGTCTGCGAATGGTTTTGCAGCATGTATCTTACGATCTCTTTTTTGTGGGTGACACCCCGCCCCATGTCATGCACTTTTGCTCGATCCGGTATCTGGACCTTCTTCTCCGCTTCCACTTCCTTCACAAAACTACTCACTGTTTGCCGATTGCATTTCAAGATGAGACCGGCATCAACGTGATTCAGTACGACTCCCTGCTCCATAGCCTCATTGAAGATGCGTTCGATCACAACCTTCTTTACCGCTCTGCCAGTTGCCCCTTCTTTGAGCATTCTGATGTCATCCTCCGAGACAAGCGTAAGAACAACAGGCTTGACCTTTGTGTTCTTCATGGTTAGCCCATAGCCCGGCTTTCGTCCTTGATCTACCTCAGCCCCATCCCATACGATCTGTCCCTTCTTCACCTCAGAGAGAGGTCTCCTGTACTCTTCTACTATCTCCAGAATATCTTCCACAATGAACTGCGTGATCTCTTCTCCGCCCAGGAACCTGTATCGTTCGCGGAAACGGTTGCATAGGACTGATACGAGGTTTCTGTCGAGCTGCGGGTTGTAAATATCATCTCTCCAGTTGGTCTTCATTCTACAACCCCCTGGCTCATTTTTTTTAGATCTAAGGAGGGTCTGCTGAGAAGTTCATTCAGCCTGGGACTGCTCTTTCTCGAAAACGTCTCATAAAGCCCCTGGTATTCCAGGATCAATCGTTCTGATAGGCGCGTAACCTGGCGGATCTTGAGGAGATCTTCGTCTTTGGAGGTGAGGTAAACTACCCTCGAGAAATCGCGAATATACCGGTCAATGGATTCGTCTGAGTGATGGGTCCTTCGCCTGATTTCCGAGCACTCATAGCCCTTCAGATATTCCTCAACGATCTTCGCCTTGTGAGAGACGCCCTTCCCAATGTCCTTGATCTGACCTCGCGTGGGAACATCCATCTCCATGGCACGGAGGTCTCTGATATCGTTGCGAATAGTGCGTACTGTGCAGCAGAGAAGGAGTGACAGATCTTCCTGGGTAAGGAGAACTCCCTGGTCTTTGGCCTCGACAGTCATTCGCATTATTTTAGACTGTCGGAGCGACTGGATTCCTTGCTCACGCAGGAGTTCGTGATCATCGGAATGATAGAATGTGAGCAGCACACGACACTTTTTCATATCATCCAGAGGCTTCCCAGAGGGTTCGTTAATGTGCACCCCCCAATAGGGAATCTGGCCAACGCCGAGATCGTCTGAGTTGTTCTCTTCAAGGAAGAGACGGATTCGCTTCATCAAGGCGTCTGATAATATATCCGAAAAGTCGAACTTGTTTTTCAGGTCCCATTCCAACTGGTGCAGAGCATCCTTGTGGATAAGCTTCTCAACGGATCTCAGGAATCTTTGTCCCGAAAAGGGATTGTTGAAATACTTTTGGATCTTGGTATACCTGAAGATCTCCTTTTTTATAAAACTCAAGAACTTCTGCAGGCTTAATCAAACCTATCGATGTCCTATCTTCATCAAATTTGGCCTTAAGATATTCAAGAGATGGTGCGACATGACTGAGCAGCAGCCTGTTGCGCTCATTCCAGTCCACTCTTCCTCTGATTTTCCCCAAACTGAGGCTTCTGTCGACGATCTTCAAAGAGCCATCTCTGATGCGATAGCTCTCTTTCCGGCTCAGCTTTTCTTCTGCTCTTTTGCAATCAACTTCGATCCAATCATATTTTCTGAGTTTTTGCGGTCCGGAAAAAACATTGAAAGGCACCGGATAGAGGCGAATCCATTCCCCTTCCTCTGTGAGGCCGATAGTGCATACGACCTGGCCGTATTTCTTGCTCTTTTCAGGGTAGGCAGTTACGGTCACCAGCACTCGTTTCTTTTCCCAGGTCATAGGTCGATTACCTCGACTCCGCTTTCCCTGAGTTTCTCTGCAATTACCCCTCGATGGCAGTACTTAACATCTTTCTCAAAGCACATCAAGGATAATTTTTTATTTTGGCTGATTGATTTAATTCTCTCCAGGTAGTCCATTTTCGTTTCAATTTCCTGTCTGTAGCCGGCAAAGAGGGCTTGGTAGTCCTCATAGGAATTGAGATTCTTCCGGGAGTCGCTGGGAATGCCAAGCTCAGGCATGTGGATGTAATAGATGCCGATTTTTTCCAAGTAGCTCTTCAATTTATTTCGCTGAAATCCAAATTTCATGCTGTAGGCATTTTTTCTCACATCTGCGACTATGCCGATTTTATTTTTTATCAGCTCATAAAGGAATTTATCAATCGTCTTTCCCTCGTAGCCTATGGTTACAATGCCGGAAGAGTTTTGGTCGTATTCCATCCTTTTTTTGTATTGGCTGAAAATCGTGAACTCGGGATGCTCCTCATAAATATAATCCAGCAGCGCCTTATCATCGAGGGCGGAAAATCTCTCTGAGTTCATGCGAACTATGTTTTTTATCTTGAGATCGAGCGAGGGTAGTTCATTTTTTGCTAACTGCACAGAATCGTCATCAATAGATACAAAACCATCTCTTTCTAAATGTGATAGATCATGATAAAGCTGAAAGGAGAACGGCCCATACTTGTATGGGACAAAGTAATAAAGCGGTATTCTCTTTGAGACTAAGAACATGAGCTTGACGAGGCGAAGCTTTGACATTTTACTTTTATTATTATTTAAAAGGTAGATAATACCCTTTTCTCCGCTTGTCAGCATATCATGTCACCTCGTAGTGATACAATCAAACCTTTAAATATAAGTCTTTTTGCCGTGGCCGGGGCGAAAGTGAATGGGCGACTCTTGTGCGTTCTCATTTCGTCTTGGCTGCCTGGGACGGGGGGCCAACGTCGCTCTCCCCGGCTCGCTTCGCATTCTCGTGCGCCGCCCTCCGTGCACGGGGCCGCTCGCCCGCATGCGCCCGCACGTGGGCGGCGGCGCGCCCAGGTGGGCCTGTGCCCTCGGGCCGGGGCTCTGCAGCCTGAATCGATACGGCATTTCCAGCTAGCAGTTAGTTGGGCCCCCGTAAAGCATTCCCGAACAAAATCTATTTAGCGAACGAAGGTAAAGTGTATGCAATGGCAAGTGCAGAACCGTGTGTTAAAAGTAGGGTTTTCTTGGATGCCCCTAAAGAAGACGACCTGGTTGAAGGAATATTAAAGGGCGTTGAGGACTACAAAGCAGGCAGAGTGACTGATTTCAAGAGCAAAGAAGAGCTATTGGATCACCTTAAAAGCCTCTAATTCAAACTGCTGTATTCATTCTAATACATGACCTTCTCATACACCACAACTCGCCAGTTTGACAAGAGATTCCACAAACTAACCAGGAAGAACCAGGCACTAAAGGATCAAGTATTTGAGAAGATCTCAGAGATCCTCGAGAATCCGGAGATCGGAGTGCCAAAGAGACATGAGCTGAAGGGCTTGCGTGGCGCGCATGTCGATCCTTTTGTCATTATTTACGCAATAATTGGGAATCGAATTGTTTTCCTGCACTTCGATCACCATGACCAGGTGTATAACGCAGCCACGATATTTTCGCCTTCTCAGATGGAAGAACTGAGGAAACGATTTGAGGGATTCGAGCCTCCGTGATTATCTGAACGATGACGCTTTGTTCTCAGTTTATTCATCAGGATCTTTCCCTATCTAAATTCAGCATCCATCCGGGATTGCCGGATATTTGCTGCCCGTGCCGTCCTCCCCGTCTCGTCTCGCATTCTCGTGCGCCGCTTTCGCACGCGGGGCCGCTCGCCCCAGGGCCCGCCTGCCCGCGCTCGTGCGCCCGCACGTGGGCCTGGCGCGCCCAGGTGGGCCGGGTGCCATCGGGCCGGGCCTCGGTGGCTGGTCGAATCCGGCAGCATTTCGAGCTAGCTCACCATTTGTTTTCAGTCTTTCAGTTCATCCTCGATGCCCCGGAACTGCTCCCGCGCGGTTTCCAGGCTCTCCACAATCTCCCGCGTTGTTTTGTCCGAATAGTTCATCAAATGTTCGGTTTTGAGATTTTCCAGGAATTTCAAGTTGCTTGGGTGGGTAATATAAACCTACAATCAGCCAAGTAGGAAATTGAGAGAATGTCCCAACATAAAAGTAAAGGTCGCTGCCCACCATGGATTTATAGTATTTATCTTGCAGTTTCTCCCAAAGCAAATTCAAATTACCATACCGCATCCCCTAGCGTCTGTAGGATTCAAAGATCTCAGGAATCTTTGTCCCGAAAAGGGATTGTTGAAATACTTTTGGATCTTGGTATACCTGAAGATCTCCTTTTTTATAAAACTCAAGAACTTCTGCAGGCTTAATCAAACCTATCGATGTCCTATCTTCATCAAATTTAGCCTTAAGATCTTCAAGAGACGGTGCGACATGACTGAGCAGGAGCCTATTGCGCTCATTCCAGTCCACCCTTCCCTTGATTTTCCCCAAACTAAGGCTTCTGTCGATGATCTTCAAAGAGGCATCTCTGATGCGATAGCTCTCTTTCCGGCTCAACTTTTCTTCTGCTCTTTGGCATTCAACTTCGATCCAATCATATTTTCTGAGTTTCTGCGGTCCGGAAAAAACATTGAAAGGCACCGGATAGAGGCGAATCCAGTCACCTTCCTCTGTGAGGCCGATGGTGCAAACGACCTGGCCGTATTTTTTGCTCTTTTCAGGGTAGGCGGTTACGGTCACCAGCACTCGTTTCTTTTCCCAGGTCATAGGTCGATTACCTCGACTCCGCTTTCCCTGAGCCGCTCTGCAATTACCCCTCGATGGCAGTACTTAACATCTTTCTCAAAGCACATCAAGGATACTTTTTTATTTTGGCTGATTGATTTAATTCTCTCCAGGTAGTCCATTTTCGTTTCAATTTCCTGCCTGTAGCCGGCAAAGAGGGCTTGATAGTCCTCATAAGAATTGAGATTCTTCCTTGAGTCGCTGGGAATGCCAAGTTCAGGCATGTGGATGTAATCGATGCCGATTTTTTCTAAGTAGCTCTTTAGTTTATTTCGCTGAAATCCAAATTTCATGCTGTAGGCATTTTTTCTTACGTCTGCTACTATGCCTATTTTATTTTTTATTAGCTCATAAAGGAATTTATCAATCGTCTTTCCCTCGTAGCCTATGGTTACAATGCCGGAAGAATTCCGGTCGTATTCCATCTTTTTCTTGTATTGGCTGAAAATCGTGAACTCGGGATGCTCCTCATAAATATAGTCCAGCAGCGCCTTATCATCTAGGGCGGAAAATCTCTCCGAGTTCATGCGAACTATGTTTTTTATCTTGAGATCGAGCGAGGGAAGTTCAATTTTTGCTAAATGAACATAATCGTCATCAATAGATACAATACCATCTCTTTCTAAATGTGATAGATCATGATAAAGCTGAAAGGAGAACGGCCCGTACTTGTATGGGACAAAGTAATAAAGCGGTATTCTCTTTGAGACTAAGAACATGAGTTTGACGAGGCGAAGCTTTGACATTTTACTTTTATTATTATTTAAAAGATAGATGATGCCCTTTTCTCCGCTTGTCAGCATATCATGTCACCTCGTAGTGATACAATCAAACCTTTAAATATAAGTCTTTTTGCCGTGGCCGGGGCGAAAGTGATGACATGCCTCTTGTGCGTTCTCATTTCATCTTTGCTGCCTGGGGCCGGTGCCCTCGGGCCGGGGCTCAGTTGCTAGTCGAATCAGGCAGCACTTCGAGCTGGCACGCCGTTAGTTTCAGTCTTTCAGCTCATCCTCGATGCCCCGGAAACGGTTCCAGCGCTGCCTCTAGGCTTCTGTAAGATCTCCTGCGCCAGGAGCGCTGACTCAAACAATGTGTCGGATTCCTCCATGCATCTCAGGGCATTCTTCTTTGAGTTGAGTATCAATATATTAAATCCAATAATCCTATCTTGTAGCGTTTGAACTCGCTCTATTCCTATGGAATTTTGTATATCTGGCGAGTATATTATCTAATTTATCGCCAAACCCTAATGTCAGATGCGAGTCTAGCAATTTGGCTGATTCCAATAAGGATTGAAAACCACTTGCCAATGCCGTTGCCCCCATATCTGCAGACGCATTTGTATATGCAAAATTCATATCTTTCTGATGAATTGCTGAAGACATGCCCTTAATTGTCCAATGAATCCACTGAGAGGTTTCACGATAGATTTTTTCATAAAGCAAATCTCCTTCTACTTCTTTGCAGATTTCGTATACATTCTGATAAATCCATCTATTTCGATATGGGTCCCTAGGCAAAGGCAAGTGATTTTCTTGCTTTTTTTTGGCCTTAGGTGTTAAAAACTCTGACCCATAAGTGCCAAGTTGTTCAATTATTCTTGATTTATAAGCAGGATCTACTTCTTCGCCTGCTTTCTCTTTTTTTAGCATTAATTTATAGTCTTCAACCCAGGCATAAGCCTTCCAATGAAGGGGCCTAATCTGTGGTTTGTGTGCAGCCCAAAGTAGAATACATAATCCTTCAATCATGCTTCTGGCAATAAGTCCAGCATCTCGGTATTGCTTGACATCAACTAATATGCGAATGGATCTCAGATGCTCAATCTGCTTGCTCACGAAACATAGAGACATAAGGGCTAAATGATCATTTCCATCAAATTTCGCTTGTTGAGTCATATCATCAGATATTTCTAGCAATTCATCAACAAAAAGCGCTAAATTTGGAATATCCTGAAGGGCTTTGGCTAGATTATTAATCATAAGTCTCTTTAATATTTAATGCTCGAAGTTTTATATTAATTTCGTTTGACACTTTATATCACTAATGATTTGAAATAGATCCAAAAAGTTAATAATTATCCCATCTTCTCCCTCACCGGCGCCAGTATCTCGTTCATGCACTCTGCGCAGGCCTTCTTGAGATCCATGGGATGCAGGGCCCCGCTAACATAGTCCGCCTCCAGCGCCTCGTAGTTCTGATAAGAAACATCCCCGCCGAACTTAGCCGGGCGTCGGATGGTCATGCCGGCTTCGATGCGGGGGAAGACGTGGTACTTGCATATGGCCAGCACTGGATTGTTCTCTACCACCTTGGCGGGACAAAAGGCGCTCTTGATCTTCTTTTCCACATCCTCTGCCGGCTCGTCCACAGCGATGTTGTTTCCCTTGGAGGAGGACATCTTCTCTCCGTTCAGGCCGGCGATGAGAGGCGTGTGCATGCACACCGGCGCAGGGAGCCCCAGGCGGGGCAGCTCCTCACGAGCTAGCATGTGAATCTTCCTCTGATCAATGCCGCCCACTGCCAAATCGATGCGCAGGTCGGCGATGTCGATCGCTTGCATGAGCGGGTAGATCATCTGCGAGACCATGGGGTTCTCCGCATTTCTGCTCACCTCGTCCATGCTTCGCCGGGCTCGGTTGAGTGTGGTGTTCCTGGCCATCTGCAATATCCTGAGCATGTATTCCGACTTGAGCTGATAGTCTGTGCCATAAACGAACTCCGTCCTCTCCGGGTCCAGGCCCAGGGCCATGAAGCAGTCCCGGTTGTAGTCAGCGATCTTTCGCACCTCTTCCAGGGTGCCCTTCTCGTTGAGGAAGGCATGCAGATCGGCCAAGAGGACAACGACGTCAAAGCCCGCCTTCTGCAGGTCCAGGAGCTTATTGACCGTGAGCATGTGGCCCAGATGCACCTTGCCGCTCGTCTCGTAGCCCACGTAAGCGCGCGGCCTGCGACTCTGCTCCAAAAGGCCCTTAAGTTCGTCTACCGTCACTATCTCTTCAGTATTTCTCATCACCAGCTCAAGCTTATCCAATGCACATTCACCAATCCTCACAGAGGAATGGGGATGTATAATGCTTTTGGTTCATGTTCATAGGGCTTTGCATCTAAAGTGCCGTTTTGACCCGACATTAGATGCAAACGATAGACTTTAGTTGCAAGGTGTACTAATATCAGTAATTTTAGATAAAACATGGTTGTTATCTGCGATTCAACATTAAAAAAATAAAAAAACTATTGAGGTCAGTGGCAAGTACCACTTTTCTCTTTGCCTTTGCATTCATTGCATTGTTCCAAGGAAGATGGTTTCGTAGGGCTAGTAACGAATCCACTTGTTGGGTATTTAGAGCAGTTTCTACACCAATGCCAAGTGTCCTTATTGTCTCTTCTGCGATATTCGACCGTGTTTTCTCACCTCCGTTTTATTTCTTGAGTCAAAAGTTGTCGTATCAATTATTTAAAATATTGGTGCATGGAGCGAAACTAATGTTCATTAGGTGGATTAAAATATGATGAAACAACAATCATGTAAAAAATGTCAAAGGGAAATGAGATTTGAATTTAATATTCGAGACACAATATGGGATAAATTGCATACAAAATGGCATGATCAGGTTTTGTGTATTGAATGCTTCTTGGAAGAACTCGAAAAAGAAGTCCCGACCCAAGAAATACACTTATCTGATTTCTATTTCTTGGGAATTGTGGGAGGGATCGATAATGATGTTTTTGGGGGATGTTTTATAGATAGTGATTATAGAAAAAATAGGAGACTCATTTTGGGAGATTGAGGAATTCTGGTTGTATCCCATTTTCGTACATCTCATGGATCACTACTGTTAGGTTGTACGCAATAATTTTGGCAAGTAATTCATTTACCTGAGCAACATGATTCTTGGACTTTAAGGTCTCTCCGAACTTGCGCTTTATCGCGGCGTTTGTGGCCTCTATGTTGCTGCGTTTATGGTAGTGCTCCATGAAGTCATCGCGATTAAGCTGGAAGTAGTGATACATCTTGCTCCAAAGGGTTGAACCTTTTGATCTCCCTGTTGCATTCTTCTTGAACGGTATGTATGCCTTGCTTCCCTCGTTTGCCACCAATTGAAGATTGAGCCTTGATGAGTAAGCCATATCAGCAGATACTTCGTTGATGGTGAAACCTTTAGCTGTTTTCTTAACCAAAGGTCCGAACTGAGGTGAATCGCCGCCATTGCTATCTGTGATTGCGACAGCAGCGACGATGTTAGTTTTGACCCCTGCGCAAAGATGGGCTTTTACCCATTGATGCTCTTTCTTTTGGCCGTGCTTCATGCCGTTGTAGGCGCTAAATGTGGTTGTACGAAATCCCGTAGAATCCACAGAGAAATCGTTCTCTATTCCCGCTACCGGCAGGGCAGATAATGTAACCAACGTATGAAGAATTGGCGTCATATCTGGATTCTTGAAGAGCTTTGATGGTACGTTGAAATCAGGAGTATGTTCAATCTGCCCTCTTTCGGTTGCATTCTGAAAGAGGCCATGCGCGCGGCGGCTCGATAGCTGAGAATAGACCTTTTGGATCGCGCAGAACATCGTCTCATAGATTGATAGGCGTGGTCTGCCCATTGATTGCTCAGGCTCAGGAATAGCTTTTACCAGGTCTTTCAGCAATTCATCGAAGAGCTTGATCTCTGCTTTCTGAGCCTCATTGTAGGCGTTCCATGCCTGAGTATAGGTTAAGTGTACCTTTTCGGTGACGGTGCCTTGTGGTGTCTCCTTCTCGATTTCAAGATAGTATCGCGTGGCCTGAATGTGCTTGCATTTTCCGCCGCGATATACAAAATCAGGACAATCACAAGTCATCCCGTTTGGGGTTGCTTTGACCTCATAGAATCCGCTTCCTGATTGTGATTTTACCTTGAATGAGTTGTCATTGACCTTTTTGATCTGGTTGCCTTGATCTGCTATTGCTTTGCCTCGCACTTCGCGGGAATTGGTAAGCTCGTTCATACTACAGTATATACCATTGAAGGTATTAATAACTTACGCATACCTAGGTATAGACAAAATTATATACTATGAGCGCCCGATTTATAGAACATGACCGGCCAGGCGAATGTCAAGATTTATGCGGTAAAGTCGCGACATAGCATCAATTTACCAAGTGATTTTGTTAGAGATAGTGCTTTCCCGTTTCGGGTAGGCGAGGAGCTGGTTGCGAGGATTGATGGAGACAAAGTTGTTATCGAGAAAAACAACCGTATAGATAATTAAGTTGTTATATTATCCCGGCGTAAGGTATAAGGGCAATGAAACAAAATGCAACGTTGCACAACGTTGCACAGACTGAGGAAATCGCTATGAAGGAAGGCACAAGAATAACAAAAATGGCTAAAATCATTGATTTTGATCAGACATCAACCACTGAAGAGAAGGTTGCTAGGATAATTCAAAATAAAAAAGAAGTTAGTTATCAGTCGATCATAGACGAACTAAAGTCTACAGAATCGCTAGAGTTATCTAAGCCTACAATTAGCCGAAAAGTTAGAAGTCTGGAAAAAGAAGGACTTGTAATAAAAAAAACTGTTGATAAGAAAATAATAGTAAAATGGGTGGGAGGAACGCCCGCGTTAGAGCAAGAACTGATAGGTGCCACTCAGAAACATACCAGAGCTTCGATCTTAGCTGAAAATTATGACATGATGGTTTCAAACGCTTTTTCGTTGTTTTCGCTGCTCTTTGAAGATGGTTATTGGGAAGTCATAATGAATTTAAAAGAGGGTTTAAATGATACAGAATTACATCAGCGATTGGGAAACGATATACCATTAGATAGCATTCGGCGCATTCTTGTTACATCTGATGTTCACGATCTTATCAAGATTAAACGAATAAGGAGTGTTTCGGGAAACGATCAAATAAGATTGACCGAGCCGTTATATAGAATAGATTCCGTTAATAAACATTATCTTGAATATTTTATTGTAATCAGAGGATTGGCTTCTGCCGCAATCGCCCGGATGGGTGGAGAAATATCTGAAGGATATACCCACTTATATGACGGCCTTCTTGATGTCATTGTTCTCATGTTTCTCTCACTCAGGGACAAAGCTATGTCAAATCAAAACGAAGCTGATAACGAAATATTGGCGAAAATGTTGATGAATTATGATTTTGCACCCGATCTAGATAGAGTCTATAAACAAGAAAATTGGAGGAAATTACTAAAGGGAATTGGTAATGTGAAGATAGACGATAAGGCCGAACGCCTTATAATTAGGCAGGCGCTATCCGAGAGATATAGAATGTCCATGATCGAGAGAGTGACAAAGAAATGATACCAGACATATTCAAGCCGTATTTGGATCATCCGCTTGTCAACAGCAGACTTGATGATCTCGAAGTTTTAGATTCCGTCGATCTCAATAATATAATAAGAGTAGAAGATCTGATGATCAGGGGAGTTAGAGAATATTATTTAAAATATAAAAATACAAAAAGACTTAATGCGAGTGCATTTAGTTCTTCAATCCTTCTAGCGAGGGGGCTTGCATTCTTAGATGTAGCGCATTATAAAACTGATGTATCCAAAATTTGGGAAGATGTTTGGAGAATCACACCCACAACTGCAAAAAAGCCTGCCTTTAATCAGAAATTGGCCGGAACTATCCAGAAACTTGATGATGATAAGTTGATTATATTTGATTCAGAAAAGAAGCACGTTGAAAGTTGCATTCCATATGCTGTAGGCAGTAAACGTTTTGTTCAAAAGAATCTAATTGAAAATTATACATTATTCCACCAGCAAGAATATCACTATCGCATCTTAGGGGCGGTGCAAGATTTTCCAAAACCAAAATCGGAATTGGCGAATGCGTGTGATCAACACGATAAGTTCAATAGAGATTATGGCGCACTTTCGGAAGTCGATATAATACGCGAAAGAGAAGTTAAAGGCATCCCTTATACCTTTGCAACAGGGTTCGTGGCGGGAGAAAAATCCGCGGCGACTTGGATGCAATTACTGTCGGATGCTTCCGACGGCTATAGAGTTGCCTTGAAAGAACTGATGGAACTCCAGGGAGAATATGGCGGATTTATCTCTCATCAAGAAATTGTTGTGGCTACCAGAAAGAAAGACCGCGAAATAAGTTGGATAATGAGGAACGTAGACGATTTGGGCATAGCTCAAATGGTTCGTACGTTAGATGGAAATGCATTGAGTAGAATTACCAGCGGCACACTCTTAAACATGAATTACCGCGATTTGAACAATGCACAATCTATTTTGGTTTTAACTAGGCAAGTGCCAGAAGCCGCCGAAATACTAAATAGGTTTAAAAATAAAAAAGAATTGGTTGAAGATGATTTGACGGAAGAATATGGAGCAATGCCTGTACAAAGGACCATATATAAGTTAGAGTTTGCTGGATTGATCCGACAAAAGGGGATCAATGAAGGATTATGGGAATTAACTCCCCAGAAGGGCAATGAAAGGTTCCTCGAGGATGTGCTTACTGTGCGCGCACGATCGCGGCATGTACTTGATCCAGATTATGATGTGACCAACCTCTTAGAGGAATCCTTTAAGAATATGGATGAAGAAAAGTTTAGGAGAGGCACAGAGCAACTAAAACTTGATTATTTCAAAGAAACGGTAGATGAAGTAAGAAGTTAATGTATTGTTTAATTTATAATCCCCTATTACAGACCAAGAAACCTAACACAATTTTTTTAAAAGTTTAATCAAAGTAGTCTATTGATTGATATATCCAATCCACTGCATATGTATGTCACTTTAGTTGCAAGACTTGGACTTTAGTTGCAGGATCGACTTTAGATGCAAAGCCTGTTCATAGGAAAACAATTAATACTACCGTTGTTGATGGGCTGCCATGCATAGGCGTAATTTTAGCCTGCCACGCCCCGGCTTAAGCCGCGAGAAGAACCTGGTCCTCATACTATTGGCCATCCTGGTCGCCCTGGTTCTCTGGGGAACCTTCTGGTGGCTGATGAGAATCGTGCTCTTTGTAGTAGTAGTCTACATTATCTATCAGGTGCTGAAGCAATACGTTTAGAATTTGGTCTTTACATCCAGGCTCTACCCGGGCCCGTGATCCGACCAGAGCGCTCTGGCCTTTTCCAGATCTTCTCTGGTATTCAGATTAAAGAAGGAGAGAAGATCGGGATCCAGGGGGCGCAGCAGATCCACAGAGACACGTCTGACGCGTAACTCTTGCAGCGGTGCATGAATTCTGCGCTCAGCTTTTTCCACAGCCCTCTCGCAGGCGAGTAGCATCTTCTCCCGATGGTAAACGGAATGAAGCGGCTCGAAAAAGCCATTGGGCTGCACGGGAACCGCAGCGTCATAGCCCTCTTCATAGGCCAGCTCGAAGAGCCTCTCGATAACCTGGGGATTTAAAAAAGGCAGGTCGCATCCCGTGGCGAAGGCCAGACTGCCGCTCGCTTCCTTCATCCCGGCAGAGAGGCCTGCCACCGGCCCAAATCCCGCCACGCTGTCCCAGGTGAAGGTGACTTTTGGCTCAGGCTGGGGAGCAAAATTTAAGATTATCTCTTCCAGTCGCTCGGCATGAGCATCATCCCGGGCCACTACTACTACTTCATCCGCCGCCCGGCAGAGCTTCTCCGCAGTCCAGCAGATGAGCGGCTTTCCCTCAAACACCAGAAGCGACTTTTCCGCGCCCAGGCGACGGCCGCTTCCGCCGGCCAGGATCACTGCGGAGCGCATAGCCTCCAGCCGCTCTCTTTGCAGTCCTCCTCTAGAGCCTTTAGAAGGGCCACTTTGGGGTCGGACTGCTTGATATCGCTTCGCAGAACAATGTACTCCCGGCTTACCGATGCCGTCTTATCCCCGGCTTTTTCCAGGATGCTCTTGATGAGAGCCTCGTTTACCTTTCCCCCCGCCTGGCCCGCTTCTTCGTAGGCCAGCTTCTGAGTGAAGCGGTTGCCAAAGACGATGCATCCCACATCATCCCAGGCTCTTATCTTCGCCTCGCCGCCTGCGCCTTTTGTACCCTTTGCGCCGACACCTTCCCCACTTGTGATGTCTACCTGCAGACTGGCCCCGGGGGCAAGGTAAATCCTCCTGCGCCGAGAGAGCTTGGCGGAGATCTCAGTGACCTCACCCACCAGCAGATCTCCCCGCCTCCAGACCTTCTCCCTGACATCAGAGATCTGCAAAGTAGCGCCAAGCTCTCTGGCTCTGTCTGCCAGCTCCTGGTCATTTTCGATCTGCCCGGAGTAAAGCTCCTCTTCCAGCTTGGGGCAGGAACCCAAGAAAGCGATGGCCCGCCGGTCGGCTCCGATAACGGCCTCCCGGTTGGCTGCCAGTGCGATGACCAGGGACATATCAAATCATCTCATTTTACTTGGCCTGGCTCTCTGTCGCAAAGACCGTCTGGGAGAGCAGCATGGCCACAGTGAGCGGTCCTACCCCGCCAGGAACAGGGGTTATGGCCGATGCGATGTCCTTTACGGCCTCGTAGTCCACATCGCCCACCGTCTTGTCTCCTACGCGATTGATGCCCACATCAAATACAATGGCTCCGGGCCGGACCATATCCTTCTTAATCAAGGCCGGAACCCCTGCTGCTACTACCAGTATCTCAGCATCTCTGGTGTGCTCGGCCAGATCCCTGGTGAAGACGTGGCAGACCTGCACCGTAGCATTGCGGCTGAGCAGCATGGCCGCCAGGGGCTTGCCGACAACGTTGCTGTGGCCCACAATCACGGCCTCTGCCCCTTCCAGCTTCTTGCCCAGCCGCTCCAGGGCATAGATGATGCCTTTCGGGGTGCAGGGCACTAGCCGCTCTGCACCCAGGAGAAGGGCGCCCATATTCACGGGATGAAATCCGTCCACATCCTTCTCAGGCATTATGCTCATCATGGCCCTTTGAGGGCTGAGGCCCTTGGGCAGAGGCAATTGCAGGAGAATGCCGTTTATATCCGGACGGTCGTTCAGCTCCAGGACCCTGGCTATGAGCTCTTCCTCCGAGCTGTTCTCGGGAAGCACCACATTCTCGGACCTGATGCCTACCCGGGCGCAGGCGGAATGCTTGAGCCTGATGTACATCTGCGAAGCGGGATTTTCACCCACCAGCACGGTAGCCAGGCCCGGCATAATTGCCCTCTCGGCCAGCTTTTTTACCCTCTGGGCGGTCTCGACCTCAACGTCTGCCGCCAGAGCTTTTCCATCGATTATCATGTTTTATCCGCTATCATGTCAGCAGCTCCGGGTAGAGCGGGAACTTTCCGCACAGCTCTCTAGCCTGCCTGCGAACATCGGCTATCGTCTCCTCGTTCATAATGTCGCGCAGCACTGTAGTAATCAGGTCGGCGATCTGCACCATCTCCAACTCCCTCATGCCTCGCGTGGTCATGGCCGGAGTGCCGATGCGAATGCCGCTGGTGACGAAGGGCGTGGCCGGATCGAAGGGTATCATGTTCTTGTTCAGGGTTATGCCCGCCCTCTCTAAGGTTTCGTCGGCAACCTTGCCGGTGATGCCCTCTTTGATCAGCTTGACCATCATGAGGTGGTTGTCCGTGCCGCCTGAGACCAGGTCGAACTTGTTTTCCAGGAGCCTGTCCGCCAGGGCGCGGGCATTCTTGACCACCTGGAACTGGTACTCCTTGAACTCGGGTGTAAGTGCCTCCTTGAAGGCCACCGCTTTTGCGGCTATGGCATGCATGAAAGGCCCACCCTGAGTGCCCGGAAAAACAGATCGATCGATGGCTGAGGCAAGCTCCTCTTTGCAGATGATCAGAGCCCCCCTCGGCCCGCGCAGGGTCTTATGAGTGGTAGTGGTAACGATATCCGAGTAGGGCACAGGCGTTGGATGCGCGCCCACGGCACACAGGCCCGCGATGTGGGCGATGTCGGCCATGACCAATGCCCCGACCTCGTCGGCAATCTCGCGGACGACCTTGAAGTCGATGGTTCTGGGATAGCTGGAAGCGCCCACCACTATGAGATGGGGCTTGTTCTTTCGGGCAATGTCCGCCATCTCCGAGTAGTCGAGCATCTCCGTCTCTTTGGAGACGCTGTATGGCACGATCTTGTACATCCTGCCCGAGAAGTTGACCGGGCTGCCGTGCGAGAGGTGGCCGCCGTGGGCCAGGTTCATGCCCATGATGGTGTCGCCATGCTTGAGCACGGCAAAGTAGGCTGCCATATTGGCCTGAGTGCCGCTGACCGGCTGCACATTGACATGCTCAGCGCCGGCAAAGAGCTTCTTGCAGCGCTCGCGGGCCAGATTCTCAGCCACATCCACATTGGCCGTGCCGCGGTAGTAGCGTCTGCCTGGGTAGCCTTCCGCATACTTGTTGGTCATGACGCAGCCCTGGGCCTCCATGACCGCTCTACTTGCGAAGTTCTCGGAGGCGATCAGAATTATGTTATTTCGCTGCCGCTCCAACTCAGCCTGGATCGCGGCTGCGATTTCGGGATCTTCAACGCTTAAAGGTTTCAATCAAATCACCAGTATATCATGCAATCAGGATTGGAGGAGATGCAATGAGGAGAGCAAAATAGATTATGGTGATGACACCGTTTTGTCGAAACCATAACTCTTTATTTGCCGGCGGTGGAAGGTCTATCAGGATGGACATGGAATGCTAAAGCGTGCCAGGATTATTGCCGATTATCAGTTTGGAAGAGGCGCAGGCGAGGCCCTCTTTCCCGACGATACAACCTACAGCCTCTCCAAGACGCGCCGGCTGAGGTACCTCTACTCGGGAAAGGAGAGGATAGCCACAGTTCGGGCCAGCGACAACCTCTTGACGCTCAGCATGATGGGCGCGCGGCGGCTGCACGCCCTGTTCCAAAGCCCGCGCCTCAGGGTTGTGGCCTCGGACGACGCCGCGCCCTTCGTGGCCAAAGGCGGCAACCTCTTTGCCAAGCACGTGATCAGCGTTGATCCGGAGATTCGAGCCGGGGAAGAGGTGCTGGTTGTGGACTCTCAGGACCTGCTGCTGGCCACGGGGACGACCGTGCTCGCGCCTGAGGAGATGTTGCAGATCAAGCGCGGGCTGGCAGTGCAGGGCAGAAAGGCTGCCGAGCACTGATCAGACAGCTCATGTTAATTATGAGGATCTCCGATATCGGTCCAAGTCGCTGGTACTATGGGCTGGGAATTTTGATAATAGTAATAGGTGCCGCTTATTCCGTATCCGTTTTAATCTCCTCTTTTGGCGATCTGGGAAGCGGTCAGCAATTTGTGGCACCAGGCAGCAGTGATCTGTTCCTGGCAGAGAGCGGGGAGTACATAATATTCTACGAGAGCCGGGCAATATTCAAAGGGAAGGTCTACTCGACAGACAAGAGCCTACCCGATCTTAACATCGAGGTCAAGAACAAGACCACTGGATCAAGAGCGTTCATCTATTCGCCTCTCAAAACAACTTTCTCTTTGGGAGATCGCACTGGTGAATCCATACGGGCTTTCAAAATAGATAAGCCGGGGGTCTATGAGATCTCAGCGAGCTACGCCAGTGGAGACAGTAGCCCGGAAGTGGTGCTGGCTGTGGGAAAGGGCTTCTCTGATGAATCTAAGATATGGAATAATGCCATGCTTTACCTGGCATCTATCATCCTTGGCGTGGGCGTAATATTGCTGACTTTTATCAAGAGGCAAAAGGCGCTCATTCAGCGCAAAGAGGTGGAAAGCCAAAATCCCGACAAATAAATTTTTCCAGCATATCATTCTCTTCCTAGAGCAGATATGCCTCTGAATCTCTCCACCGCTTCGACTATGCACTGGGCCACATAGTCCACCTCTTCATTAGTGTTCGAGCGACCCATGGTGATTCTCAGGGAGCCGTGGCACTCTTCCGGCCTCAGACCCAAAGAGAGAAGCACGTGGCTTGGCTCCAGCTTGTGAGAGGAGCAGGCCGATCCCGTGGATAAGGCTATTCCTTTGGAGTCGAGGAAGAGCAGCAGCGATTCGCCTTCCACATAGGAAAAGCCGAAATTCAGGCTTCCGGGAAGCCTTCTCTTCATGGTTCCATTGATCCAGGCATCCTTGACCTTCTCCAGAACCAGGCCCGCCAGCCGGTCACGCAGCTCTGTCAGCCTCTGCCCTTCTGCAGCCATCCCCTCTTCGCAAAGCTGTGCCGCCCTGGCCAAGCCGACTATGCCCGCCACGTTCTCTGTTCCCGAACGCAGGCCTCTCTCGTGCCCGCCGCCCTGCACCATGCTCTCCAGTTTTGTGCCCCGGCGAATGTAGAGCGCTCCCACGCCCTTGGGCCCGTAGAGCTTGTGGGCGGAAAGGGAGAGAGAATCGACACCCAGGGCGTTTACGTTCGTGGGAATCTTGCCCACGCTCTGCACGGCATCGGTATGCAGGCGGATGTCCCTCTCCGCAGCCAGCCGGCCGATCTCCTCTAGCGGCTGGATGGTTCCAATCTCATTGTTGGCATGCATGATGGAGATGAGGATGGTGTCGGGGCGAATGGCTGCCTCCAGGGAGGCCGGGTCCACCAGCCCCTCGCTCGTCACTGGCAGGTAGGTGACGGAGAAGCCCTCCTTCTCCAGTTTACGGCAGGTCTCCAGGATGGCAGGATGCTCCACGCTGGTAGTGATAATATGTTTGCCCTTCTCTTTATTCCGGCGGGCTATGCCCTTTAGGGCTAAATTGTCGGACTCCGTGCCCCCCGAGGTGAAGACGATCTCCTCCGGGCTTGCTCCCAGGAGCTTTGCCACCTTCTCCCGGGACTCTTCCAGAGCCTCCTTTGCCTCCCGGCCAAAGCTGTGCAGGCTGGAGGCATTTCCGAACTTATCGGAAAGGTAGGGCAGCATGGCCTGCAAGACCTCGGGCGCTACGGGAGTGGTGGCGGAGTGGTCCATGTAAATGCGTTTCATCGCCGGGAAATAGGAGATGCTAGGGTAAATAGATGACGAACTTATAAGAAACTATAAGTATGCAGCAAAAGGACGGGGAAATATGAATCTGTCCATCCCGTTATTTTCGACGCCCCTATTGATAGCTGCGGCCCTCATCGCCCTGGGCTTCATAACCTATCTCCTCTCGGCCAGGCTTGGTGTGGTTCTTATGGGTGCCGGCAGCGTGATCATGGGCGCGGTGGTCATATTCGATCTGCCCAACGGCATGGGACTGCAAAGCCTGGCGCTCTTCGGAATAACCGTGCTGGTAGGGGGATGGATGATGTATGTGGGAGTGAAGAACGGGTAATAATATTTATATATCATCATTTACAATAAGTATAAATATGAATCGAATTTCAGCTCCGACGAAAATACTGGCATTGCTCATTCTTTTTATAGCACTGACATCAATTCCGGCTATGGGACAGGGTCTTACCACCATCTACTTCACAGATGCGAGGGAGAGCCCAGGAAAGGTTTACTCATCTAATGCGAGCGGAAGTGAGAACGTCTATTTCGCTCGCCCGTCAGGAAATATCTACACCTTTGCATTCCATCCTTACATACCAGAGAAACTATACTATGTCAATGCTAATGATAATAAGATCTATCTGGCCTTGAGGACCACAGAAGGGACCTGGACTACTACGGATCAGGTGGCCTACACACACAGCACTTATATCAGGGACTTGGAATACTACCCAAGCGCTTCCGCCGGACTCTCCGGTGGACTCCAGGTCTACTTCAGCGAGTCCGGTGGAGCTGGAGGAGACGGCCAGATCTACTTATTATCCGGGGGAGCTGCAACTCCCTATTATACCGTGAGGCTCTCAGATGTCGATGGTTTTTGGGCGGGAGATTTCATTCATGACACGGATGGAAATCTTTACCTCAGCTCAGGAAACAGAATACCTGCCTCTATCTATCGGGTATCCGGCGGAATAGTCAGCAGGATCTACACCAGCAATACCGCCCCAATAACCGGCATGGCCTACAGGGATGGAAGCATTTATTATGCCAATTGGGGCAATGAGATCCATCGCCTGGACCTCTCAACGTTAAGCGATACAGTCGTCAGGTCTCAGCCAGGACACACCTGGATCTCAGATGTAGGGCTTGCGACATTCAGCGCTGTGACTGGGGGATTGGCAGAAGGAGCCGGCATCATAAACCCAGTAGTAATGCCGAATGCCATAGGAAAGATTTCAAGGAAAACAATTGACCAATTGAATCCTCAGCCTGAGCCGCCCAAGCCAAAATATTATTAAGAAGGAAGAGGGCGAACAAAGACCCTTGGTCCGGGGTTTTCCATTCCCCCTCTTTGGCCCATGCATCTTTTGCTCACCTGTCCGCAGAATATATCACCGTCCGGCGGCATTTGGGCAGAGGTAGGAAGCGAAGCTTTGTCCCCCTGCCGTGGGAAACGCTTATATGCCACCTCTGCATCCTAGGGTGCGCCGTGCGGGGCCATAGGGTAGCCTGGTATCCTACAGGACTGGGGGTCCTGTGACCGGCGTTCAAATCGCCGTGGCCCCATTGAATTATCCTCTTGATGCTGATTTGGGATGTTTCGCTTTCTTCATCTTTTGGATGGGATATGGCATCTAAGATATATACTTTTTTGGTATGTGTTTAGCTGGCCAGCTTCTCGGTTAGCATTTGAAGACTATTCAATCCTCTCTGTCCCCATGTTGCCAGTGTCGTCATAATTCGCTCATGAATCGAAGTTCCTTTGTCATTGCGCAGTGTGCCCAAGATCTTTCTCAAAACGACATGGGGTCGCAACGCTCTCTCTGCTCGATTATTGGTCGGCTCTACACCCGGATTGATGATAAAGGTGAACCAGTAGTCAAACCCGTTGTTGATT
>JAPKYA010000057.1 GCA_026394565.1 Methanothrix sp. | reverse complement strand
TACTGGCTGTTTGGATATATGGTATATATTTCAACTTTAAGAAATGGGGCCTCGGATCCACAGGCTACCACGACCAGTTGCGCAATAGCTTCTGGCTCTTCCTTGCCACCTGGATTCACGAGGCATTTAAGGATGGATTATGGGTATTTTTAAGAACGGTTGTGCTTGATGTCCTTCTCTTGAGGAGGACTCTGGCCAGAAGCCCGGTGCGATGGGTTATGCACATGTCCATGTTCTATGGATTCCTGATGCTGGCGTCACTTTCCGGCCTGGGACTTATGATCGATATCGTCGAGCATTTCAACTTGCTCGGGCTCTCTGCGGAAGCTGAGATGGCCAAGGAGCTCCTGTCGCTGCCCTTCGATATCTTCGGCTACCTGCTCCTCATCGGAGCCACCATCGCCGTATCCAGGAGAATCCTGCTCAAGTTCGTCCGGGATAACACCAGCGCTTATGACGCCTTCTTGATCGGCGCTGTGTTTCTCATCACCATTACCGGATTTTATGCTGAGTGGATGCGCGGCAATTCCTTCCTCATCGGGAATGCCTTTGAGTATCCCATCTATGCACCCCACTTCGCCCTGATTCACACCGTTCTGGCCATTGGTCTGTTCGCCTTGATCTTACCATGGAGCAAATACATCCACGTCATAGCAACACCCATGACCCTTCTGGCCAACAGAGGAGGAGAATAAAATGGCTGATCAAAAAGGCTCCAAGCCCTTGATGACGGGCTATATGATGTCCACCCAGCTCATGGAAGTAGACGGCTGCAACCGATGTCAGGAGTGTATGAAGTGGTGCCCGACCTTTGCGGTGAGACAGGATCGGCCAGGCATTACTCCCATGTATAAAAACGCAAGGTGGAGAGAGCTGATGGCCAAGAGCCAGAGCCTGCGCGCCAAGATCTTCGGCCCCAAGCCCCTCACCGATGATGAGATGAAGGTCTTCACCGAGGATACATATAGCTGCACCACCTGCGGCGTCTGCGGCACTGTCTGTGAGGCAGGAATCAAGACCGTAGAGCTCTGGGAGGCCATGCGACCTAACCTGGTTAAGCGCGGCGACGGACCTGTTGGAAAGCAGCCCTTCTTCCCTAAGCTCATCAAGGGAGACAGAAATCCCTACATGGCCAAGCAAGAAGAACGACTGTGCTGGATACCCAAGGATGCCAAGGTGCAGGAGTCCGGAGAGCTCGTCTACTTCGCAGGATGCACCGCCGCATACAGGCAGCAGGCCCTGGGAGTGGCTACCGTCCGGATCCTGAATAAGTTGAATGTAGACTTCGCAATGCTGGGCAAGGACGAATGGTGCTGTGCTTCCGCTCTCATCAGAACCGGCCAGCGCGAGGTCATGGCCGAGCATGCCGTACATAATATCGATGCTCTCAAGGATAGGGGAGCGAAGAACGTGCTCTTTGCCTGCGCCGGATGTCTGCGCAACGCTGCCGTCGATTGGCCCATGTGGTATGAGGGCTACATTCCCTACGAGACCATGCCCCTCTCCGTATTCCTGAGGGACAAGATAAGAAAAGGCGAGGTTGAGTACAAGATACCTCTGAACTACAGGTTCACTTACCACGACCCCTGCCACAACGGCAGGCATCTCATGCACCTCAAGGGAAAAGATTGGTCCTTTGAGGCACCCAGGGATGTCGTCCAGTCCATCCCCGGCGTGAAGTTCCAGGAGATGGTGAGAAACAGGGCTCTGCAGAGGTGCTGTGGAGCAGGCGGCGGAGTGAAGGCCGGTATCCCAGACCTGGCCATGGACTGCGCTATGGCCAGAGTTCAGGATGCAACGGATATTCAGGCAGAGGTAATCTGTTCCACCTGTCCGTTCTGCAGGCTGAACCTGATCGACGGAAGAAACACGGCAAAGTCCCCCATCAAGATGGTGGATATTGTTGAGATGATGGCCGCCTCCATGGGCCTGGACACGACCATCCCTGAGAACCCGTACACCAAGTTCCAGTCCCAGGATGTCCTGGTCTGCACGCCAACCGAGTGCAAACTCGATACAGTGGAGCGCAAGGAACCCGGCAAGGATCTGGTGGGCGAGGCTCACTAAAAAGAATGCCCGCTGCGGCGGCCATTCTTTTTAATATTTTATTTTAAAGATTTATACAGCTCCGATACTTTTATCATTTCTCCCGTCTGGCCTAGGGCAAGATGTCCCCGGAGACGCGCCCGTTCAGGAACAGCAATCTGTTCTCCAACCACTATCTGGAAAGCCTGGTTATGGACAGTGCACAGTGGCGGGAGGCCGATGCCGATGCTGCGCCGGCATTTTCCGCCATCAACGATCTCTACCTGCGTAAAATGCGCGTCCTGGAGAACTACAACGAATCCCAGTTAGAGGAGAACTTCATCCGCCCGGTGCTGCGCATCCTGGGGCACTACTTCGGCGTGCAGGGCAAGGTGCTGGGAAAGGACCGGACGCCGGACTACGCCTTCTATCCCGATGAGCCGAGCCGGGAGGAAGCAGAGGCCCATCCGGCAGATGATTACTACCGGCGTGCTGTGGCGGTGGGCGATGCCAAGTCCTGGAAGATCTCTCTGGACAAGAGCCGCAAGGGCCAGGGAAGCTTCGAGATGCAGAACCCCAGCTTTCAGATTGACGTTTACCTGCGGGACACGCCGCCCAAGTGGGCGATTTTGACATCGGGCCGGCTCTGGCGGCTCTACCACGAGACGACGAGCTACAAGCTGGACTACTACTACGAGGTGGATCTGCCTGCCCTTCTGGCCGCAGGAGATATCGAGAATTTCAAGTACTTCTATCTCTTCTTCCGGCGGGAGGCCTTCGGGCAGACGGTGGACGGCGGCTGCTTCCTGGACCGGGTGAGGGAGGAAAGCGTGGCCTACGCCCAGGAGATTGGTGAAGACCTGAAGGAGAACGTCTACCGGGCTATGAAGATCCTGGCGCAGGGCTTCCTGGCCGAGGGCATCTCCGGCGCGGCTGCACCCAGCCAGGAGGCCGTGGCCCGGGTGCAAGAGAACAGCATGCGACTGCTCTACCGGTTGCTCTTCATCTTCTATGCGGAGAGCCGCAGCCTGCTGGACGCCAATAACAGGTACTACTACGAGCTTTCCTTACAAAAGCTGAAGTCGGATGTGGCAGCGCGGCTGGACAAGGGCGAGCCGCTGCTCTCTGTGCGGTACTCTTATTGGGAGAGCCTGAAGAACCTTTTTTGCCTCATCAATGACGGCAGTGAGTCGCGCCGCATAGCCAGAGAGGAGTTTTACATCCCGGCCTACAACGGCGGGCTCTTCGACCCGGCCAAGAATGAATTCCTGGAGAGCGCGCGCTTAGGCGACTCCTTTCTGGCAAAAGCCATCGACCTGCTGGCGCGCTCCGGCGCGGGCCCAGAGAAGGGATTTGTGGACTACTCTTCTCTGGAGATCCGCCACCTGGGTTCGATCTACGAGGGTCTGCTGGAGTATCGACTCTGCGTGGCAGAGCAGCAGATGGCTGCGGTCAAGGAAAAGGGCAAAGAGCTGTGGCTGCCCGCAGGCGACACGGGCAAGCGCAAGATCCTGGACAGGGCAGAGGCGGGCGAGATCTATCTGGCCACGGACAAAGGGGAGAGGAAAGCTACCGGCTCTTACTACACCCCGGATTACATTGTCAAGTACATCGTCAAGAACACCATTGAGCCCGTGATTGAGAAGAAGAAGCAGGAGTGGCTGGGCACCAGCCGGCCCTTTGCCGATCATATTCTCTCCATCAAGGTGCTCGATCCGGCCATGGGCAGCGGCCATTTTCTGGTGGAGGCGACGGATCAACTCGCTCGCTGGCTGGTGCAGGCCTGGACCACAGCCAAACCGGAAGAGTCTGACTCAAAGGAGATAGCCGAGCAGGATGTGCACTGGGCGCGCCGCGAGGTGGTCAGGAACTGCATCTACGGAGTGGACCTCAACCCCATGGCCGTGGAGCTGGCCAAATTATCGCTGTGGCTGACCACCGTGGCCTCCAACAAGCCGCTCAGCTTCTTGGATCACCATTTGAGATGCGGAAACTCGCTCATCGGCGCGGAGCTGGACCGGCTCACGGTGCTACCGGACGGCCAGGCGGAGCAGACCCCGCTCTGGAGCTTTGGGCTGAAGAGCCACACCGATGGCCTGCTCAAAAAGTACAGCCTCATGGCGGCGCTGCCGGATGACAACCTGCAAATGGTCAAGTGGAAAGAGGATCAGTTCCGCCAGATCAAGGAATCGGAGCTATCCCGCAGGCTCTACGAGCTTTCCAATGTCTGGCTGTCCACATTCTTTGGGAACATTGTTAGCGATGACGATTACTACGAGCTGCAAAACCACCTCAGCCCGGAGAAGTTCCCGGACTGGGCAGGCATGCGGGAGCGGGAGTGGTTCAGAAGGGCGCAGGTGCTGGCAGGGGAGAAGCGGTTCTTCCACTGGGAACTGGAGTTTCCCGAGGCGTTTCAGGGGGAAGGGCGCGGATTTGATGTGGTGATCGGGAATCCGCCGTATATCCGAGATCGATTACAAGAGACGGGTGAAGATAGCAATGTCTTTGCGGCATTATTTGAGTCTGCTTTCCAAAAATACGACACCTACGCATTATTTATTGAGGCGGGCATAAATCATCTTATTCAAAATGGATACTTTGGTTTTATTATTCCAAATAAAATAATGGCCACTAGATACGCAATACCTTTAAGAAAATTTATCCTATCAAAGACATCAATAAGACAAATCATTGATGTATCCGAAATAGGTGTTTTTATAAATGTATCAGTTTATCCAATCCTATTGTTATTAGAACGGAATAAAGATAATAAATGTAACATATTTAAATTTGCAAAGATACCTAATTTAATAAATAAAGAGATTATGAATATTCCCAAGTTTACCTTAATTGATCAGGATACCTATTCAACAACTCCTGACAATATGTTTATCTCAACACTTAACGACTTAAATGGTACTATTACAAATAAAATGAAAACTTTTAGCAATTCTCTGGGAGACTTATGCAACGTTAACGAAGGAATACATACGGGTAACCTCCGAGAGAAATTAGTAGTTTCAAGTAAGGTTGACGATACTACATACCCCCTTTATCGTGGAGAAAATTTCGAGCGGTATGATTATACTTGGAATAATTTGTTTGTTCGGTATAATTGGGATATAATTAAAAAGGAGCCTTCTGGATATGGATCCCTAAGAGAAAAGACAATATTCGATGCAGCAGAAAAAATAATCTGCAGAGAGATTCATATTCGGTTAAGCTGTTGCTTCGATAATGAACAGAAATATTTTTTAAACCACCTCTATTCGATTACCCGGAAAATAGATTCAGGAGAATGCCTCAAGTATATTACTACAATTATTAATTCAACGTTGCTAAGCTTTTTCTTTGACACCATGTTTATGAATGCCCATATTTCGGGAGGTTATCGGCAATATAAAGCATTCTATCTCAAACAGCTTCCCATTCGCCGCATCTCCTTCACCACCCCCGCGCCCGAGCGTGCCCGCCTGGGGGCGGAGCTGCAGCAGCTCTGCGCCGAGGGCAAATTCACGGAAATCCTGGCTCAGGTAGTGGCCTGCCTGCCCAAAGACGGGGCTGGCAACTTCATCGCCGAGCAGGAAAAATCGGATGTGGTGCACGATCTCCTGGCCTTCCTGGCGGAAAAAATGCTGGAGATGAACAAGCAGAAACAGCAGGAGATCAAGGGCTTCCTGGGCTGGCTGGAGAGCTACCTGGGAGCCAAAGTGGAGGACCTCACGCCCAAAACAAGGCTGCAGGGCTACTACGAGCACGATTATGAGAGCTTCCTGGCGGTGCTCAAAAAGAACAGCAAGAGGCTGGCTGTCGATCCGGCCAGACGGGAACCGGCGGAGGCGCTTCGGGCCGAGTTTGAGGGGTCGATGGGCAAACTCGCGCCCTTGAGGGAAAGGATCAGGCAGACGGACGAGCTGATCGATGCGACGGTGTACAGGCTGTACGGGCTCACGGAAGAGGAGATCGCCATCGTAGAGGGTAGAGAAAACTCGAAATAGCGGTCAGGCCACTGGCTTATCGAGTTTCATGCACCAATCAACTGTAAACCACCAAGTATCCAAGCCTGCCCGGCGTGAGGGCAGCCAGACCAACCCGCGCGTTTCACCGCGCGCGGCACCCCACAAGAACGTGTTACAGGAAATCATTCAAACGGCTACCAAGCCAGTCGTCCCCGATAACCGGATCTCAGCTAACGTCCCACACGCGCGCCCGCCTGGGGGCGGAGCTGCAGCAGCTCTATGCCGAGGGCAAATAAATCATGCAAAGATGAGTATGCTTCTGGCTTGTTTCAAATATTATTTATCCTAAACGCACCTTTTTCTATTGTCGCAAGTTGAGAATCAAGAGGTCTGATATGTCAGATGGAACGGATGCAAAGATTCGGGTGGTTTACGAGGGGGGAGTCTTCAAGCCCCTGCAGGAGATTGACCTCTGCGAGGGAACGAAGGCATTCGTGGTCCTTAAGCCGGGGAGAATCACAAGTGTGGCTAGAAGATTCAGGATTAAAGTGGATAAGGATGTGATGGAAGAGTTCGTCGAGGAGCGGAGATGATCGTATTAGACACTTCGATTTTCATCGACCTTCTGTTTGAATATAACTCTGAAAGGACACGATCTGCAGAAGATTTGCTCTCGATCTTGGAGGAAAATGATCTGACAATAGTGGAACCGGATCTCTTCAAAGTAGAGTTTACAGGGCAAATTGCCAGAAGGATCAAAAAGGAACTGGCCCCAAAGATCTGCGAGGAGATCTTTGCAGAACTGGTCTTCGTTAACACATCCAGGATCTTCGAAGAGGCACTTTCCATCGCCCAGGAAACGGGATCAAGGGCAGCAGATTCATTTTACATAGCCTGCGCCAAGGGAGAAGAAGCGATCTTGATTTCCAACGACAAGCATCAGATCGAAAGTGCTAAAAAATCAGGAATAGAAGTCTATAATCTTTTGAACGACCAGGAGCTTGTCAAGAAACGACTGGGTGATGCTGCTTTTCAATAATCTTTCAAGATATATCAACAGCACTTCCTTCACCACCCCCGCGCCCGAGCGCGCCCGCCCTTGGCCCGCCAGCAGCTCTACGCCGAGGGCAAGCACGCCGAGATCTCAGGCCCGTGGTGGACCTGCAATTGGCTTCTTCGCGCCCTTCGGGGCTTCGAGCGAGATCCCGTTTCACGCGAAGGCGCGAAGTTCCGAGGAGAAAAGGACAATTTTGGCAGATCCAAGCTTGTGCTATCTCAGGCACTTGCCCGTAAACGCTTTTGGCAGGAGATCGGCGACCGTAGCCGTTAGTGCATCACCATTCGCATTACTCATGATGACAACAATATCCTCTCCGAACTCTATCAGGCTCTGCCGGCATATACCGCAGGGCGATACAGGCTCGGCTGCATTTCCAACTATCGCAATCGCCTCAAATTCGCGTTCGCCTGAAGCGACGGCTCTGGCCAGGGCCGCCCTCTCCGCACAGATGCCCGCCCCGGATGCGGCATTCTCAATATTGCCGGCCGAATAGATCCGGCCGCTCCGGCAGAGAAGCGCCGCGCCTACCAAAAATCCGGAGTAAGGGGCATAGGCATCTTTCGCTGCCTGCGCGGCCTGCTCGATGAGGTTATCATACCCTCCGGTGTAAGGACGGGGGCCAGAGCGCAGTGCGCCTATGTACATGCACTCCTGGGGTGGGATGGTGGGGATGGCGCTGTGCGCCTCGCTGATGGGCACCGGCGCGTCTCTTATGATCACGGCCGGAATTCCCTCGTCTCCTTCACCCATTACGATCTGAGCGGCAGAGACCAAATTGTCTGCCACCGCCTTGCGGGTGATCTTGAGTTCCCGGCCGAAGAGGTCCTTTTGGCCGCGCGCGTCCTCTACCGGCTCCAGGCCCACACAGGCCAGGGCCACGCCCACGCAGCCCAGTCGCAGGGGATGAGTCCGGCTGTCGCCGATGATAACCGCAATCCTTCTGCCTTTCGCCATGCGCTCTCTAATCTCGAATGCCGATCTTTGGGCATCAGCCGGAAATAGAACCACATGCCCGGGAGGGGCATTGGAGCTATCGATGCCGGCGTTGGGATAAAGAAAGCCCTCCCTTAGCGTCAGCACCACGCCTGGAATGCCCCCCATTATCTCATCTGATTCTTGCAGGATCAGTTCCATCTCGCGCGGATCTTTGCTGTACTTGGCGGCCATGGAGAGGGCGAGGGGTCCGGGAATGACATCATGCAGAGCCACAACCCTTCCCTCCGCGGTTGCGAGCGTGCTCTCTGAGATGACCAGAATGTCGCCGTCCTGTAAAGCCAGGCCCGATTCAGCCATGGCTTTTTCCAGGGATGCCGCCAGATCATCGCCTGGTTTTATAAGATCCGTCTTTATGCCTAAAACCTGCAATACACTCACCTGTAGCGCTCTGGGCTTTCTATCATTTTAATAGCCTCATCTATCCTCGCGGCCAGGCGCATGAGCCGGAAGGGCTGGCCGCTCAAGTTCTTTACCAGTCCGGCTATCTGGTTGGAGGTGCCGAATATTAAAACCTCTTCTGGCCTTGGATCACAGCGAAGAGCGAGCTTGGGAATGGCAGCGTCTCCGCCTCGGGCCAGCATCTCCTGCTTTATTATTATGGCCTCCATGCTGCTAAGGCCGCGCACAGCCAGGATGCGAAAAGAGCTTTTCTTGCAGAGAGTGCTTAGTCCCCGCTCATCTACCTCTGTCCGGCGCAATGTTTCCGCTAGATCCTCCCCCTGGCCCAAATAGCCCAGCACCTCCACCTCCATCTCCTCGTCTGCGGACAGTACCGGACGGCCTCGAATGGCCTTGGCCATGGTTATGGTATCCAGGCTGGCGGCGATATCATGGGTCCTGACGATATGTGCCCCCAGATAAACAGCTATGGCCGTGGCCGCCAGCGTTCCTGCCAATCTCTGGAAGGGATCGGGCTTATGCAGGCATTCCCCGATGAAGGACTTGCGGGAAATAGCCGCGACCACCGGCCGCTCTAAAGCACGCAGACGGAGCAATCCGTCCAAAATGGCCAGATCGTGGGCAGGAGTCTTTTCCGGTATCCATTTGCCGATGCCCGGATCCACCGAGATCTTAGTCGGGCATACGCCAGCCTGGGCTGCGGCCCTCACTCTATCTCCCAGCAAGGCAATTATCTCGTTTATTTGGAGCAGATCGCCCGCTCTCTGCCGGGAAGCCATGATGATCAGGGATGCGTCGTACTCGGCCACACGGGCAGCCATATTGGGGTCAGACAGTCCGGAGACATCATTTATGCAGGCGGCTCCCCGCGAGAGGGCATTTGCGGCGATGCTGGAGCGTTGCGTATCAATGGAGACGCTGATATCCAGGTTGTCCAAAATATCCTTGAGAGCGGGAAAGAGCCTCTCTCGCTCCACAGCCTCACTTATGGGTGGAGAGCCCGGCGCTGTGGAGACGGCTCCCAGATCAATCATATCCGCGCCCTGCTCCTGCATTGCTGCCGCCAGGGAGAGTGCCTCATGGGGGCCGGCCACTGAGCCCTGGTAGAAGGACTCACGGCTGAGATTGATGATGCCCATCAGCCGCACGCTCTGGCGATCTCCAACCGGGACGCGACCCAAAATGCCTTCTATCAATCCCAACACCTCACAAACCAAAACTATATACGATAGCATTCTCCTGCAACACTACTCCGACAACCGCAGCAGGATGCCTGTCCTTCTCGCCCTCTCAATGGCATGGTCCAGGAGGATCAGCCCCAGTACCAGGTAGAAAGCGGCCAGAAATGCACCCATGGCCAGATGGTGGGGCCCTGGAATAAATATTGACCTGTAGTATTCCAAAAAGTAGGTCAGGGGAATGGCTCTGGCCAGCGCTTGCAGCAAGGGAGGAAGCACCTCTACAGGATAGTAAATTCCACTGACGAGCAGGATCAGACCGCTCAGGCTCCAGGCAGCAACATCCGCCTTCTGGCCGAAGGTGAGAATGGATATGCATACTGTGATGCCGATGACAGCGGCAGTCGCGAAAACACCTGCCAGAAATATCAGCACCGGCAGAAGGCCGCCCTCCTGGAAATCGAAGCCAAAGAGGAAGCGGCTGACGATCGCCAGGATGATGAAGACCACACTGCCCCGCAGGATGCCGAAGAGTGCTGCTCCGAAGACCAGATGGTAGCTATGAATCGGGGCGATGAAGGTGTTCTTGATGCTCTTGGACCACATGTCGAATAGAAGGACGTAGGCTACATCCATCTGGGCCACCTGCAAAATGGTAAGAGCAATAGCGCCTACCAGGAGAAAGGAGACCATCGAGCCCTCCACCTTCAAGAACCGCGTGAGAAGACCAATGGACAGCAGGCTGATCATGGGCCAGAAGAATAGCTCGAATAATGTGAAGATGTTCCTCCTGGAGATGATCCAGTTCTTGTAGGCACTAGCCAGGTACTTGTTCAATTCACCTTGCCAGTTCAAGGAATACATCCTCCAAATCTGGCTCTTTTATGGCTATGTCAAGGATTCTGGCATGGCAAAAGAGCTTGACTATCCTATCCAGACTATCCTCGCTTCTGTCGATCACAATCTCCACCCGGCCCATTTCAGCTTTTATGCCTAAAACGCCCGCCGTACTCTGCAAGGCCGCCATGTCTGCAGGCCCCTCGTAAGAAACCACCACTCTCTCCCCCAGCCCCAGATGCTTCTTCAAATTGCGGGGCGTATCCAGCGCCACAATCTGACCTTTGCGCAGAAAAGCAATCCGATCACAGAGCATCTCCGCCTCAGGCATGTAGTGGGTGGATAAGACCACGGAGATGTTCTGTTCCTGATGAATTCTCTTTATCAGCGTGCGGGTTTTTATGGAGATATCAGGATCGAGGCCCGTGGTGGGCTCGTCTAGGAAGATCAGACGAGGGCGGTTGAGCATGGCCTTGGCCAGAGAGAGCCGCTGCTTCAGGCCTGTAGAGAGGTTCTCGAACTTCATATCCCTAAACTCGGATAGCTCAAAGGCATCGATCTGATCCTCCACCGTCCGGGAGAGAGCGGAGCCATAAAGGCCGTAGAGCATGCCATAGTGGCGCAGGTTCTCTTGCACTGTCAGGCTCCAGGGGAAGTTGGGCTTGGCGGTGCTGATGTTTATGGCTTTGCGTATCTTTCCGCTGTCGCGGCGCGCATCCATTCCCAGGATAAAGAGACTGCCCCGCTCCGGGTAGATGAGAGTGGAGAAGATGGAGATGAGTGTGGTCTTGCCTGAGCCGTTGGGGCCCAGCAGACCGAAGATCTCACTCGCCTCGATATCCAGAGATATGTTCTGAAGAACTATGGTGCCGCTCCCCAAGAAGCTCTTATATATCTTGCAAATTCCCTTAGCTTCGACCGATTTTTCCGTCATGTACCGCTCTTGCTTTATCCTCACTGATGTTTTTCGTCCACGCTACCTCCGTCTTCTCTTGCGACGAAATATTAGATCTCCTCTTTTCCAGGTTATAAAAGCCGCCAGGCCGGCAATAGCCAGGCCCCCTAATGCCGGCAGTGCAAAGTTTCCTAAAACCCCGGCGCGGGAGAGAGAGATTTGCAGGGGGACAATTATGCTTTTCTCTTGGCAATCAATCTCACAGCCCAGTTGGTAATCCTGCAGGCCGGCATTTCCATCTGCGCGCACCGTGAATGCGATTACAGCCACCGATCCTGGGGCCAGGTCTCCGAGCACTATAGCCGGGCTCTCTACATAGAAGGGAGGAGCGGCCAGGAGCCTGGCCGAGCAATTATGAAGCACAATAGCGCCATCATTGCTGATCGCCGCCCTCAGGCTATCGCTTCCTCCAGCATAAAGCTCGGATTTAATGCCGGAAATGCGCAAAGGCTCATTATTTCCGGCCACAAACACCAAAGCCGTGAGGTTTTGCCTTTCCGCTTCATAGAGTGGAAAGACCTCACCGCTCTTCACGCTCACATCCACCTGCCTCTCATAATCAATGCTTAAGGGAAGAGCATACCAGCCGCTGGCATTCTTCTCGGCTGTGATATTAAACTGCAGCAATGCTGCGGCTCCTGCAGGAAGGATTTTGATATGCTGGGGCCCTGTTGTCACCTTTATGGGTCCCGCTCCCCCCAGGGCGGCATTGATGTTCAAGGCATTACAGCTCTGCATCTCTGCTCTCATCTCCAGCAATATGTCTTCATTTGAACCGCTCTCGTTGATTGGCATCAGCTCTTCCAGCTCGCCGACATTGGCCAGGTTTATTCGCAGGATATAGTCGCCAGGGTCCAGAGCCGGATTGGCCACAGAGGCTGTAAGCTCTGGCCTGCCCAGGGATTTATAGTGATCATCTGCGAAAAATATGAGATCTTCCGCCTGGCAGGTCCCGGCAAGAAGAAGCAGAATGCTGATGATATGCAGGAGCATCATCTCTAACAGGTTAATTTGCCTCCATTAAATAAGCCTATCTGTGATGTCTATCTGGAAAGCACTGTGCTCAGAAAAAAGGTCGCGGCTGCCGTCAGAATTATGGTCGCTCCTGAGGGAACATCCAGCTCATAAGATATCAAGAGCCCTATGGTTACAAATATCGCGCCCAGGAAGATGGAGCCGGCCATGATAGCAGGCAGGCCCTTCATATGCCGCCGGCTTATGGCCCCGGGAATGGTCAGAAGCGCTATGACCATGATTATGCCCACGATCTTGATGAGGATGACGACGCTAAAGGCCACCATAGCCAGGAGCAAGAGGCGAAGGCTTTGCACGGGAAGGCCGATGGCCTCTGCGTAGATGGGATCGAAGCTGAGGAGGAGAAACTCTTTGTAGAGCAGAAAGACGAGAGCCAGGATGATCAATGTGAGTACCGAAATAAGCAGTACGTCGCTCCTCGTCACGGCTAAAATATTTCCGAACAGGTAGCCGTAAAGGTCTCGGGCATAGCCCTGGGAGAGTGTGAGAAGCATTATTCCTAAAGCCATTCCCGTGGCCATGAAGACGCCGATGGCCGTGTCCTCGGATATGCGTGCCCGGGAGCTGACCATGCCTATGCCCAGAGCGGTCATTACGGCCGATCCTATTCCGAAGGCCAGCGGATCGTATCCAAGGAAGTAACCAAGACCAATTCCGCCAAAGGCTGCATGAGCAATGCCGTCGCTGATGAACACTATTTTATTTAAAATTACATATATCCCAATTATGCCGCAGAGCACCGAGGCGGCCAGGCCCGCAGCCAGGGCATTTCTCATGAAGTCGTACTGGAGAAAATCCATTTCAATCATGTTCCCTCAAGACCCGATGGGGCGTGCCGTGCGCAATCATCTCCACAGGGCAGCCGTAGGCCTTCTCGATGTCCTCATTGCACAGTTCCTTGGAGTCGTGATAATAAAGCCGCTGGTTTAAGCAGGCTATCTTGTTCACGTATTTGGAGATGGCTGTGATATCATGGGAGACCAGAACAATGGCGATCCCCAGATCGCGATTCAGGTGGCAGAGCAGATCGTAAAAATCAGTCTGCTGGGCGGAATCAACGCCAGCCGTGGGCTCATCCAGGAGGAGCAGCTCTGGATCGGAGACCAAAGAGCGGGCTACAAAGACCCTCTGCTGCTCTCCTCCTGAGAGAGCGCCGATCTCGCGCAGGGCTCTATCCTCCATTCCCACGGCCGCTAAAGCCTGGAGCGCTGCCTGGCGGTCCATGCGGCCATAGCGGTGCAAAAGTCCCGTGCGGCTGTATCTTCCCATGAGCACCACATCCAGTGCCTTGACTGGGAAGCTCTGGTCAAAGACGGTCTTCTGGGGCACGTATCCTACTCGGCTTCGCGCCGCCGCGGGCGGCAGCCCGAAGATGGCAATGCTGCCCCGGTCTGGCTTGATAAGGCCCAGCATTACCTTCAGCAGGGTGGATTTGCCGCCGCCGTTGGGGCCGATAAGGCCCAGGAAATCCGCAGCATGAAGCTCCAGATTTATGTCCTCCAGGACGGCATGCTCTGCTCGGCAGACCCAGAGGCCCTTGATGGATACGATATTCTCTGTCATGCTAGGCTCTTAGCAATCTCCCTTCCGGCATAGGCCATTGTTTCCAGATAGTTCTCAGCCAGGGGATCTAGAGTCACAATGCCGGCGTTCATCTCCCGGGCGATCACCTCGGCTGCCTTGGGGTTATACTCCGGCTCAACGAATATGGTAGTTATATTATTCTTTCGGGCCAGGTCGATTATCTCTCCCAGGTACTTGGGGCCGGGCTCCTTCTCATTCTCCATGAGAGGCACCTGGGATAGGTCGTAGTCCCTGGCAAAGTAGGTCCAGGCAGGATGGTGCACAATGAAGATCCTGCTTTTCTTGCCGGCAAATGTCTGATTCAGCTCTTCATCCAGGGATTGCAGCTTCTGCAAATAATCATATCTGTTCTTAATATAATAGTCTTTATTTGCCGGGTCTACTGCTATCAGTCCGGAGCAGATGTTATTCACCTGCACGGCAGCATTTCGTAGCGAGATCCAGATGTGAGGATCTATCTCACCTTTCCTCTCTTGCAGCAGGGCGACGCCCTGAGAGGAGTCTACTACTACCATTCCTTTATTGGCCTCCAGCAGCTTGTCCATCCAGAACTCGAGACCCGCTCCGTTCATGACATAGAGATCGGCTTTGGCCACATCCATCATCAGAGAAGGCGTGGGCTCGAAGGTATGGGGCTCGGCTCCCGGCGGAACTACCACAGTGACCTCGACCTTCTCACCGCCCACCGCCTTCACAAAGTCGCCCAGAGGAGCTATGGTCGTGGCCACCTTAATTCTGTCGGAGGCATTGCCGGAAGGAGCGGCGGAAGGAGTGCCGGAGGAGGACTCATCCTGCGAGATGCAGCCCGAGATGATGGCCACCGCCAGCAGGAAAACCAGTATCTTGATATTATTAATATTGCCTATCATTCTACTACACCTTTTTTGGTTTCTGTGGACATCAGATTCTTGCCGATGTATTTGGAGCGCGTCTTGCCACCCTCCCGCCAGTAGCCGTACCAGTAGGGGCCGTGCGGGCAGCCTTTGCAGTTCTTGCCGCAGGAGACACGCTCTAGGCGGTAGGTTGTGGAGCCGGATGTATGCACCTTCAGGACTTCTCTGTTTGCAGGCAGATCATCAACTCTTGCTCTTTCTGAGATGAGGCGCTCGACCAGCTCTCTAATTTCATAGAGCGCGGACAGGTCCTGGCGCTCCAGGGCGCTCTGAATGGTTTTGGGTATCAACAGGTTGGTCTTATGTAACGATGCTTATAAACTTGTTGGAGAATTACATAAGAAAGGTTATAACCAATGGTTACGGACTACCACTACAAAGGCACGACAGTTCACAGAGGACGCACAGAGGGTGGCATCTTTTGTCAGGAGGGAAATATCACAACTGCCCCCGTGATCTACTCCATCGCCGTCTCTTCGCCCATCACCCCAGCCGAGCCGCTCCTGCCCTTGCCGGAAAATCCCCGCGGCTCGCTCGTGATCGTGGAGGGCCGGGCTCCGGGGGTCGGGCATGGCCCTGCACCCGACGAGCACGCCTCGCCTGCTGCCGCCGTGGTCGGTCTGTCGATCCGCGCTTGGGGGCGGTGGTCGTGGCCAGCCATAGCCGGGCGTGGCAGATGGGACAGGTTATAGATGTGACTCTGTCTTCGTCTCCATGGCTGAAAAATCGTGGCTCAATTGAAACTTTCGGAAAATGAGAATGTTTGATTTCTTTTGCTGGATAAAGTGCAATCTCTCAAGCGCCTTCTTGCATTTCACGACATAATGCTACTCCGTCCTTGCTCAGCGCATAAGTCATCTCTCCTCGGGTTGGATGCATTAGGACATATCCCAAGCTTATGAGCTTACGCAATGCTTTTTTAACCTCTCGTCCTGCCTCTGTGTGTCTGCGGGCGAAGGCCTTCTCTGGGACGTGAGCAGACTTGCTCATCTTGCATGCCCTGCAGATGCTGAGCAAAACTGCTCTATCAAATTCCATCAGCACGCTTAACAGAATATTCTAAATCTATTTAATAGTTTCTAAT
>JAPKYA010000081.1 GCA_026394565.1 Methanothrix sp. | reverse complement strand
GCACGGTAATCTAATGCCATCGATCTACCTTTCAGAGACCAGGGGAGGTTTAACTCTTTTGACTGCCTCTCTAATATCCTCGGACTTGACCGTCTTTCTCTTGGCGTGATTGGCCCAGCCGACCGCCTCACGGGCCACCTCTAAGCCATAGCTTTCTAAAACCTCTGCCAGCGCATCCCTCGCGCCTTCGCTCACTCTCTTAGCCCCAGCCTCGCGAATGAGTCTGGCGACCGGAGCAACAGGAAGTATCGGCATTTGTCATACACCTCAAAAATCCGGATTTCGCAGCCAGAAGAGACAAAATTTAAATCTTCTAGTGCTACAAGCCCGAATAAGCCGTCTACACACCTGCAATTCCTTATATAATTTTTGTTGGGCAAAGGTTTTCATTATTAGATGGACATATCTCAATCGGCTCGATTCAAGATTTCGTATCTGTGAATGATCCGTTATTTCACGCCTATTAAAAAATCGCACTGACATTATATGTTTGTTTGAAATATAAAGCCAGAAGAGCTGGAAAATCCGGAAATTGGATGGGAAATGTTATTTATGTTGCCGCGAATACCACTAGCAAGAGAGGAGTGGATGATGAGCGAGCAGGTATGTAAGGCAATTATATATAAAGATTTAGAAGATGTTTATGGCCCCTGTGGATGCGGTATGAATCTGGCCACTCTGCCCATACTTCTTCCCCGAGACTGGGTCATAGTGGAGCGTCCCGCCCAGGCGGAGTATGACGAATTCGGCAAGGGCTTTGATTTCAGGCGAACCTCGGGATTTACCTGCAACCAGGTCTTTGAGCATGAGATGAAGGGCACAGCGTACATGGCCAACTTCTCCTGCTGCTCGGAGTGTGCTGAGAAGGCAGTAGAGAGCGGGTATGCCACCTGGGCCAAGAAATCCTATCCCAGAGCGCTGCGCTGAAAAAAGACAAATCAAGAGGTATTCCTTTGAAGTACAGAGTTTATTCCACACAGTCCTGCCCCAAATGCGAACAGCTCAAAGCAGCGCTGGGAAAGGCAGGCATCTCTTTTGAGAATCAGGATATGAGCACCCCCGAGGCCCTCACGGAGCTGCGCATAAACGGGGTATTCACCCTTTCTGCGCCCGTGCTCCAGGCGGATGATAAGTTCTACACGACGGAGGAGCTTTTCTCAGGCGAGATGCTTGTGGATCTGGACCGGATCCTCAAGAGCTAGAACTCCCGGCCCCGCACGCGACTTATATCGAAGACCGCAGTGCTGGCTACATGCATTACTGCGAAGGTGCCGGCTTGAATGGGATCAGTTACTACCAGATCCGCCTGGTCTGGAACCGAGCCTGCCATCTTCAGGGCGATTACCGGTATCCCTTCCACCTGAAGCCTTTTCACCTCCTCGGTGATGCGTCCGCCCATGAGGGCCCCGGCCAATACCAGGATGGAGGCGCGCGGCAGCCGGCAGACAGCGCTTACGGCATCGGCAATAGCATCTTCTCCCACCAGGGGAATGGTATCCACGCTGATGCGCTCTCCTCGCAGATTATGCCGGTCGGCCTCGCTCACAGCGCCCACAGCCACCTGAGCCACCTGAGCGCCGCCGCCTATGATGATCACCCTGGAGCCGTAGATCTTCTCGAAAGGCTCGTGGATGGAGACCTCGAATATGGAATCAAAAGAGGCCAGCTCTTCTACCATATGCAAAACATCCTCTGCCGGGAGGGCGATCTCCATGTAAACGGAAGCTTTGCCCCGGTTCATGCCCCTTTCCACTACGAACTGCTGAGTGTAGACGATGTTGCCGCCCATTTTGGCAACCGCGCCGGCGATGTCGCGCAGCATTCCCGGGCGATCCAGACATATCACATTAATAGCTGTGCTCATATCTTGCCTCATCAACACTGCAAGGTGCTGGGAAACTTTAATATGACGAGTGGTTTACTCTATATCGATGGAGTTTTGTCCCCAATGTAAGAGCATGATGATGCCCAAGGACGGCATGATGGTCTGCAGAAAGTGCGGCCACAAGATACCGAAAGCTGCCGGTGAATCCATGGTCAGCAAGACCAAGCAGCTGGATCGCGTAGTGCCTGTCCTAGAGCAGGAGTCGGCGGGCCTGCCTACAACCAGTGCCAGATGTCCGGAGTGCGGCAATAATATCGCATACTGGTGGCTTCGTCAGCTTCGTTCTGCTGATGAGAGCGAGGTTCGCTTCTTCCGTTGCACCAAATGCAACAGAACCTGGCGAGAGTATGACTAAGCATCAACTATATTAAATATTAAATGGTTCGGATTGAGGAGGCTCAAGGAATGTTCAAGGCAGTAATCAACGCAGAAACTCTGCGCGATGCAATCGATTCAGTCTCTTCTCTGGTGGATGAGGTCAAGTTCTCCATATCGGAAAATGGCCTGGAACTGAAGGCTGTAGACCCTGCGAACGTGGCTATGGTCTCGCTCAAGATCGGCAATGAGGCCTTCGAATACTTCAAAGCCGATACTTGTGAGATCGGCATAGACCTGGTTCGGCTCAGCGATGTGCTGAGCATGGCCGACAAGGGCGAAAATGTCCAACTGGAGCTGGAAGAGGAGAGCCACAAGCTGAAGATTGGCGTGGGGTCCCTCTCTTACACATTAAGCCTGATCGATCCAACGGCCATCAGGAAAGAGCCGCGCATACCCGAGCTGGATCTGCCGGCCCACGTAACACTGCCGGGCGTGGAGCTGCGCAGGGCGGTAAAAGCCGCAGAAAAGGTCAGCGATCATGCAATACTGGGCGTCTCTGATGAGGGCTTCTACATGGAGGCCAAAGGAGATATCGATTCTCTCAAGCTGAAGATTCCCAGCACTGAACTCTTGGGCATGAAGCCAGGCGAGGCCAGGAGCCTCTTCTCCCTGGACTATCTGGAAGACATATCCAAATCCATCAGCAAGGCTGGCGAGGTCACCTTGGAGATGGGCATAGACTATCCGCTGCGCGTTCACTTCAAGCTGGGCCAGTTTGTGGAGATCAATTACCTCTTAGCTCCCAGAATTGAACAGGAATGAGGATCTCCGATTACCCTTTTACGGAAGTTGCTGCTGCCCAGGTGCGGGCGGCCGGTTACTCTTTAGAAAGCCTTCTTGGCAAAACCTCTTTTAAAACGGTTCGGGGCCGGGCCGCAGAAAGGGTAGCGGGGGCCATCAGCGGCACTATTTCGGATAGCTGGGGCCATACGGAAGCTGAGCTTTTGGCTGAGCTTCTCTCTTACCCCCTGGCCAGAGTCATGGTCTCATGCCTGGGCGATGCCATTTTGCTGCGCCGCTATGCCCTGGCTGAGGCAAAGCTGGCCTATAAAAGGATGCAAAATGTCAAGGAGGGGCTGGCGGCAATCGCAGACGACCTGGGGCTTCATCCCCAGGGCCCCGGTCCCTACAAGATTCATTTTTCTGAGTATATTCGGGCGGCGCACGGCATGCACAGCCCTAAATGGAAGCTGACAAACAGAGATCTCTACCAGGGCTACCTCACCATTACAGAGGAGGAGCTGAAAAGAATCATGGAAGAAGCTGCACGGGAGAAGGTTTTAAAGGGGCTGCCTTTGCCGGTGGACGAGAAGATTTGCGCCACTCTCCAGGAATACCTGGGGCCGCTCAAAGAGCAGCTTGAGATCATAAGAGCTCGCGACAAGGTGGATCTGGGAAAGGTGGAGGAGGGGGCGTTTCCGCCCTGCATCAAGAAGATGCTCTCCGATGTGGCCAAGGGCGTCAACCTGGCCCACAGTGCGCGCTTTGCTCTGGTCAGCTTTCTCTTGCAGATCAATATGACTGCTGTTGAGGTCGTATCTCTCTTCAACACCAGCCCGGACTATGATGCCGAGAGGACAAGATACCAGGTGGAGCATATCGCCGGAGCCTCAGGCACCATCTACAAGCCGCCGGCCTGTGCCACCATGGCCACCTACGGCAACTGCCCAGGCGAGGACGAACTATGCCGCAGGATAAGGCATCCCCTCAGCTACTATGAGCGGAGGATGAGGACCTTTAAGCCCCTCTTGCCCGAGAAAGAGCAGAAACAAGGGACTTGAGCCGAACGTCGCCAGCATTCTTTGGCCTGGCCAGCAATTTTATCTCATCGTTGCTCAGGGGCTTAAAGCCCAGGCCCGCATCGATCGCAGCCTGTCTTTCTGCAAAGCCCACCTCCGCCCGCCCGGAGGCGACGGCCGCAGCCACTGCCGAATGCGTCCTGGCCAGTCGTACATACTTTGGATGAGAGAGGCCTAAGGCCAGCAGGTGTCGCTCAAATGCGGCATGCATGGCAAAGTCGCGGTGCCAGCCCACAATGCGCCTGCCGGCAAGGTCCGACAATGCGCCGGCGTCCTGGAAGACCAGGCCCAGCTCTCTTTTAAAGCTCCAGATCAGCGCCATCCCGTCCGCGGCCGCCTCCGGCTCGGAAACACAGGCCAGGTCGGCCACGCCGTCCTCCAGGTAGAGCCTGGCTCGCACCGAGCCGATATTCAGAAGTCGGAGATGCCAGGGCACCCTCTCGGCCAACTGCTCCAGAAGGATGCAGTTTTCGCCCGCCACCAGCAAATCGGCTGGTTCCACCTCACTAAAGAGCTCCACCTCTACCCCCTCGCCCTTCTCCAGATACTCCACTCCGGCCGGAATGTCTATGATCCCGTCCGCTCCTGCCAGGGTGGTGATGGAGCCGCTGCCCTTGTCCACAGGATAGACCAACTGGCCGGAGAGGCCCACGGCCAGCATTTGCCTGCGGCCTTCCAGCCGCAGCAGCCCGGCCAGCCGTCCTGCCGCCCTTTTTCTGGAATGCTTTTGGCCTAAAGCGGCGCGAATGACGGGCGCAGCCAGGCAGGAGAAGACGGTAAGCGCGCTGGTGGGATAGCCGGGCAGGCCCAGGCAGGGCTTATCGTCGATCCGGCCGAAGATGGTGGGCTTGCCAGGCTTGAGGTTCACTCCGTGAAATATCAGCTCGCCTACCTCCTCCAAGACCTGAAAGATCATGTCCCCTGCGCCGGCGGAGGTGCTGCCGCTCACCAGGAGCATATCGCACTCGCCGGCCATCTTCAACAGAATCGCCGCCATTGATCTCCTTTCATCGGGGAGGATGCCGTAGGGAACGGCACGGGCTCCGCAGTCTGCAACAGCGGCTGCAATGGTGTAGGTGTTGATGTCGTAGATTTGGCCTGCGGCCAGCAGTTGACCGGGCGGCACCAGCTCATTGCCGGTAGAGGCCACGCCTACCTTAAGGCTGCGAATTAACACGTCAGTGCAACCCAGTGCCGCCAGAACCCCGATCTCGCGCGCTGCGAGCTTTGCGCCGGGAAAGAGCACAGCCTCGCCAAAAGATATATCGCTTCCCGCCGCCTGCACGTTCTCGCCGCTGTAGACGGGCCTTCTGATCAGGACACGGCCTCCCTCTGCCTGGCTGTATTCGATCATGACTACTGCGTCCGCGCCGGAGGGCATCATGGAGCCGGTGGAGACCTCCGCTGCCTCGCCCCGCGCCACCTGCAATTGGGGGAGAACGCCCATGGGAACGCTGCCCGCCAGGCGCAGGCAGACGGGCCGGTCCTCCCTGGCCGCTAGGGTGTCTTCCGCCCGCACGGCAAAACCGTCCATGGAGGCGCGTGAGAAGCCCGGCACATCCAGAGAGGAGGTAACCTTCTCGGCCAGGATGTGGCCCCTGGCCTCCGGCAGTGGCACGGCCTCCAATGTCACGCGGGGAAGGTGGCGGAGGACTGTCGAGAGGGCTTCCTCCAGTGAGATGAGGCTACGAAACTCCTTACGCATGGTATTACTAGTTGCATCTTTCACCAGATCATCACCCAAGCCAATTCTAAAGTAGATTAAAATTTAGGCCATTCTCCTGGCGGTTTGCCGAAAAGTTGATTATGCGGTATGTCGAGCTTGAAATGATTCATTCTATCTCGAAGAAATCTTTCAATACTATCTGCTATTCTAGGAGTAATAGTACTCTGTCTTAATTCAAACCCGTAAGTTCTTAAGCAGGTAAAATTAAATGCGTTTATATGCCCTTCAAATTCATCTTCTAAAAAAAGATTGGGTGGGTATACAACACCTTGGAGCAGATTCACTAATTCCTTAAGCTCATCCTTATCCTCAATCATATATAGTGGCCTTCCAATTTCATTAGCCTTCCAATTCATCATGCAATTATGTATAGTTGAGAGGATAAGCCAATCCTTATAGCCCTTCTTATAATAACTTTCACACAGATCACAGAATAATTCATCCTGTTGTAGCAACTCTACTTGTTTCTCTATCATTTTACGCAGGTTAATATATCTGTTTTTAATGAATTCAATTGAAGTCTGCTCATTATATTTCCGATGATGGGGTGGGATGGGACCAGTACTCGATTTCATAATTAGATTCACCTATCACATTCTTTAACGCATTAATTGTTGGCAAAAATGAAAAAGCACGATTGAAAGCGCCTTCTTTTGCCCAA
Source organism: Methanothrix sp. (assembly GCA_026394565.1). Taxonomy (GTDB): domain Archaea; phylum Halobacteriota; class Methanosarcinia; order Methanotrichales; family Methanotrichaceae; genus Methanothrix. Next base: position 1,199 of record JAPKYA010000081.1, on the reverse strand, counting down.
GATTCAAATTCTTGTTTAAGGTCTTCAATTGGATCGATGGTAATATCAAGAAGAAGCTTGAAAAAGAATTCTCGAACATAATCATTAATCTGTTTACCATGGGTTCCACTCATCCAATCTAATAGGTCTGGCTTCCAGATGAATTTGTAACCGTTTGGATCATACGGTTCTTCAAGGTTTAACACAGGTGGATTCTTACCTTCCAAACTAGAATCTACTAAAATCTCTATCTCATCAATGATAAATGCGAGATTTTCCCAGCGAGCCCGCGCTAAAGCTGCCTCTATGCTACTAAGCAAATCCTCTGCGAAGGCGATAGTACCAAAAGAATTCTTTGACTTTAATCGATAGGTTACACCCATTATTGTTGTCTTAAATTCACAATATGAATGAGTTTGTCCTGCTAAACTATTAGGGATTTCTTCTGATGCCAGTTGAGCTTTCCAACTATTGAAGAACTCATCAAGCTTTTCCCTATGTATGGACCAATCTTCAGGTCCTTCGTTTATCAAAGTATCAATATCATCAAGACCATAAAGTAGTGCAAATCGAGCCATCGGTAAGTTTACATCATCTAGACCATTTTGAAGGTTAGCCAATGTCTTAAGATCATCGGAATTTAATTTAAGAAGGAAACAGCCGAGGACTAGCTCCTGCTTTTTCATATCTTCTTCTAAATTGCCGATATCAATTTGCATTGATCGCAAATGAGTTATCAAATACCAGGAAAGCTGATACCATGCAATAAACGGTGCAATACGTCCTAACTCTAATTCTAAACTGCTCATTTGAATGGCAGAGAATAAGGCTAATTTAGGATATTCATAAAGTGACTCGTAGTTCTTCATAGAAAAGTTCGCCGCAAGTAAAGCTTCCCTTCTAGCAGCCCAAAGAAGGCCATTACATCTATAAGCATGGGAGCAAACAAGGGCTGCATGAATACCACCTTCTAGAGTTTTTTCTTGCATAAGGTTAGCTCGGGCTTGGCCCATATAATGAAGAATATCGTCAAAATTATTCTTATGAACAGCTTGTATTCCTCTTTTGTACAGGAATTTGTGCTGTGTTGCTCAAATTAACTTAATCTATTTATAGTTGTCATATTATTACATTAGACTTTTCTTCAGATTTATATTCCTAAAAGTATATCATAAAAAATGAATATTCTCCTTAGCTCGCCAATCATCCCATCAACAGAA